>NZ_JBXFWG010000056.1:0-25431 GCF_056854535.1 Stenotrophomonas sp. STEN054
GGGGATCGCTCGACTCGTCTGTCGGCTGGTACCCGCAGATAACATGTTGACGGTCCCTCCACCCTGGCTCCTACATACCTCGTGGGAGCCGGGAGGAACATACAAGCCATGTTCGGCTCCTTTCAGCGGCAGCCGAGCATGGGCTCGGCTCTACAGAAGCACAAAAAAGCCGGGCAATGCCCGGCTTTTTCATGCACATCCGCAACGGTTTACTGCGCCTTGATCGCCATCGCCTGCAGCCCGGTGCCATCCAGCTTCTGCTTGGCTTCGGACAACTCGCCGGCACTGCCGTAGGGCCCCATGCGCACGCGGTACACGGTCTTGCCGTTGATCTGCGCCGATTCCACCCGCGCGGCCAGGCCCATCATTGCCAGCTTGGCCTTGGTCGCCTCGGCATCGCCGGACGCACCGAAGGCGCCGGCCTGCAGGATGTAGCGCGTGTTGTCAGGCGCTGCAGCCGGTGCCGCGGCAGCCGCCTGCGCAGCCTCCGCACGCGCGGCCGGCGTGGTCGCCGCCGTGCTGGTGGCCGCCGGTGCCGCCGTCGAAGCAGGCGGCGTGGCTGCCGCCGGGCGTTCGCTCAGCGGTGTCGGCAGCGGCCGTGCCGTGCTGGTGGCCGGGGCGGTGCTGGCCACGCTGGGGGTCGCCGCCGGTGCAGCAGCCGCAGCCGCCGGAACCGGCTTGCCTTCCAGGGCCGCCTGCGCGCGCTGCGCCTCGGCCTTGGCCCGGCGCAGTTCCTCGGCACGCGTGCTGGCGGCCAGTTCGGCGTCGGACATCTCGACTTCCTTGCCCGGCAGCAGGGTGTAGAAGTCGTACTGGGTGGCCGCCGGCTTGGCCGGTTCAGCGGGCTTCGGCGTGGCCGGTACTTCCGTTGGCTGGCTGCCGACATCGCTGTCGGCATCGGCAACCGGGGCCGGCTGCGCGTTCGGATTCGGCTGCGGGCCGGCGCGCAGGAAGCCATCACCTTCGCCCTTGAACAGGTTCGGCGCCGCCAGGAACACCACCGCGGCAATGGCCACACCAGCGACCAGCCACACCCATCCCGGGGTGCCCTGGCTGCTGCTGTTGCGTCGTGCCTGGCTTTTGCCGCGTCGTGCTGCCATGTGTACTGCGTCTCCTGAAACTTACATTTTTTCCGGGGCGCTGACGCCCAGGAGGTCGAGGCCATTGGCCAGTACCTGGCGCGCGGCGCAGGCCAGGGTCAGCTTGGCATTGCGGTCCGTGGCATCGTCCACCAGCACCGGCGTCCCGTGATACCACGTGTGGAAGGCGTGCGCCAATTCACGCAGGTACTGCGCCACCAGGTGCGGTTCCAGCGCCACGCCAGCCGCTTCGACCACTTCCGGGTACCGCGAGATTTCGTTCATCAGCAGCAGCGAGGCGTCGTCGGCCAGGCGGCCGAGGTTGCCCAGCCCGTTGCCCTGGTCGTACACCAGGCCCTTCTCCTGCGCCTGCCGCAACAGGCTGCAGACGCGGGCGTGCGCGTACTGCACGTAGAACACTGGGTTGTCGTTGCTCTGCTGGCGGGCCAGGTCGATGTCGAAGGTCAGCTGCGAATCGGGCTTGCGCGCGATCAGGAACCAGCGGGTGGCATCGCGCCCGGCTTCCTCGATCAGGTCGCGCAGGGTGAAGTAGCTGCCGGCACGCTTGGACAGCTTCACTTCCTCGCCGCCGCGCATGACGGTGACCATCTGGTGCAGCACGTATTCCGGCCAGCCCTGCGGGATGCCCACTTCCATCGCCTGCAGGCCGGCGCGCACGCGGGCCAGCGAACCGTGGTGGTCGGCGCCCAGCTCGGTGATCGCGCGCTCGTAGCCGCGCTGCCACTTGGACAGGTGGTAGGCCACGTCCGGCACGAAGTAGGTGAAGGTGCCGTCGGACTTGCGCATCACGCGGTCCTTGTCGTCACCGAAGTCGGTGCTGCGCAGCCACAGCGCGCCGCCTTCCTCGTACGTGTGGCCCGAGGCCTGCAGCTTGGCAACCGCTTCGGCCACCTTGCCATCGGCGTACAGCGAGCTTTCCAGGAAGTAGATGTCGAAGTCGACGCCGAACGCGGCCAGGTCCAGGTTCTGCTCGTTGCGCAGGTAGGCCACGGCGAAGCGGCGGATCGCGGTCATGTCGTCCGGATCCTTGGCGCCCACCACCATGGTGCCTTCCAGGTCGACGCTGGCGCCGGCCAGGTAGGCACGGGCGACGTCGGCGATGTACTCACCGCGATAGCCGCCTTCCGGCCAGCCGTCCTGGTCCGGGGCGATGCCCTTGATGCGTGCCTGCACCGACAGCGCCAGGTTCTCGATCTGTACGCCGGCGTCGTTGTAGTAGAACTCGCGCTTGGCGTTCCAGCCGTTGGCATCGAGCACGCGCGCCACGCAGTCGCCGATCGCCGCCGCGCGGCCATGGCCGACATGCAGCGGACCGGTCGGATTGGCCGACACGTACTCCACGCCCACCGTGCGGCCATTACCGGACAGGTTGCGGCCGTAGTCGTGGGCTTCCTTGATGACCGAGGCGGCTTCGCGCTGGTACGCGGCCGGGGCCAGGTGGAAGTTGATGAAGCCAGGGCCGGCGATCTCGACCTTGCTGACGTCCTCGCTGCGCGGCAGCGCGTCGACCAGCGCCTGGGCCAGTGCGCGCGGGTTGCTGCGCGCGGCCTTGGCCAGCAGCATGGCGGCATTGGTGGCGAAGTCGCCGTGGTCGCGGGTCTTCGGGCGCTCGACCACGAAGTCCGGCGGCAGGGAGTCGGCGGGCAGGGTGCCATTGGCGCGCAAGGCTTCGATGCCTTGGCTGATCAGGGCGCGGAGGAGATTTTTCACGAGGCCTGCTGTGAGAATGAGCGGCGGAATCGCCCATTTTAGCGCAGATGCCGGCGCGTACGCTGACCGAGGCCTGCCCATGTGAACGCGCGCGACCTCCGGCGGCCGGGCGCGCGGGGCCAGCGGGCTCAGCCGAACAGGCGCGGCTGGTGCTGCGGCAGCAGACCCCGTTCAGCAAATGAAACCGGCCGCCCCTCGCCAATGACGAAGTGGTCCAGCAGGCGGATGTCGACCAGCGCCAGGGCCTGCTGCAGTTCCTCGGTGATCCGCGCATCGGCCCCGGACGGCTCCGGGTCGCCCGAGGGGTGGTTGTGGCTGAGAATCACCGCTGCCGCGTTGTGCAGCAGGGCCCGCCGGACCACCTCGCGGGGGTAGACCGGGGCAGTGTTGATGGTGCCGGCGAACAGCTCCTCGCAGGCGATCAGGCGGTGCCGGTTGTCCAGAAAGAGGACCAGGAACAGTTCGCGCGCCTGGCCGCGCAGCCGGTGCTGCAGATAGCGGCCGACTGCCAGCGGGTTGTCGCCCACGCTTTCGCCCTGCGCCAGTTCGGCAGCCAGGTAGCGGTGGGCCAGCTCCAAGCCCGCGACCAGCGTGCAGCTGCGCGCCGGCCCCAAGCCGGGCAGGCGGGCCAGCTTGGCGGCCGGGCGGTCCAGCAGTACCCGCAGTGGGCCGTGGCTGCCGAGCAGGTCGCGCGCGGTCTGCACCGCATCGCGGCCGCCGAAGCCGGAGCCCAGGAACAGGGCCAGCAGTTCGGCATCGGACAGGGCGGTGGGCCCGCGCGTCAGCAGCTTCTCGCGGGGGCGTTCCTCGGGTGGCCAGTCGTGGATGGACATGGCGGCATGGTCGCTGCCGCGGCGTCCGCCAGCCATCGGCATTTGCCGCCCGCGATGGTCGGCCGATCCCTCAACCGCGCTGGGCCTGCAGGTAGTCGTACAACTCCTGGTTGTTGTCCAGGCCCAGCTTGCGCATGGCCTCGGCCTTCTGCCGGCTGATGGTCTTGGCGCTGCGGCCGATGTGCTCGGCGATGGCATTCACGCTCAGGCCCTCGCCCAGCAGCTGCACGACCTGCTGTTCCCGGGCCGAAAGCGTCGCCTGCGGTCTCGGGAACAGCAGATCGCGCGACTGCAGCAGGCGGCGCAGCTGGTGGGAGACGAATACCTTGCCGGCCATCACCGCGCGCAGGGCCTGGGGCAGTTCGGAGAAGTCGGCGCTCTTGTCCACCAGCCCCTTCACGCCATCGCGCAGCAGCCCATCCAGCAGCCCCGGGTGGCGCGCGCCGGTCAGCACCACGACCGGCAACGCGGGGTGCTGCTGGCGCAGCGCCTCCAGCAGCTCGGGGCCGTCGGGCCCGGTGCCGGGCATGGAAAGGTCGGTCAGGATTGCGTGGCAAGGTTGCCGGGCGACCAAGTCGAGCAACCCGGCGCCATCGGCGGCCGCGCCGGTGACACACATCTGGTGGCGTTCAAGCACGATGCGGATGCCGTGCAGTACGACCGGATGGTCGTCGGCGATGATGATGCGCGGATGCACGGTGCACTCCTCGGAAAACCAGATGGCGCACCCGAGGGGGCCAACCGTGATTCTGATGAAGCCGCGGCCGGCTGAGGTATAGGAAAGTTCCGAATCGAAGGGGGGACAACCCGGAAAACGATGTAGCAGGAGTTTCATCTGCTGATAGCTGCGCGCTATGTGCGCTATGTGCGCTATGTACCGGGACGTTATCGGCCATCGGGTAAGCTAGCGCCCTCGTTTGCACAGGATTTCCAGGTGGCTGATTCTCCCAACGACCTCCCCGCGCCGGCCCGCGCGCTGGAAGGCCAGAAACTGCTGTTGTGCGTCGGCGGCGGGATCGCGGCCTACAAGGCACTGGAGCTGGTCCGCCGCCTGCGCGATGCCGGCGCGCTGGTCCAGGTGGCGATGACCGCCGGCGCCCAGCAGTTCGTCACCCCCCTCAGCTTCCAGGCCCTGTCCGGCCAGCCCACCCGCACGACCCTGTGGGACAGCGCCGCCGAACAGGCCATGGGCCACATCGAACTGGCGCGCTGGGCCGACCGCATCGTGGTCGCGCCGGGCACCGCCGATCTGCTGGCACGCCTGGCCCAGGGCCACGCCGATGACCTGGTCAGCACCCTGTGCCTGGCCAGCACCGCGCCGCTTACCGTGTGCCCGGCGATGAACCACCGCATGTGGCTGCACCCGGCCACCCAGGCCAACATCAGCCTGCTGCGCCAGCGTGGCGCGCAGGTGATCGGCCCGGTCGACGGGCCGCTGGCCGAGGGCGAATCCGGTCCCGGCCGGCTGGCCGAGCCGGGCGACATCGTCGCCGCGCTGGCCGGCCTGGGCGGCCGCGTCCCGGCTGCCGCCGCCGCGCCGGAAACCCGCGCGCTGCAGGGCCTGCGCCTGCTGATCAGCGCCGGCCCGACCTATGAAGACATCGACCCGGTGCGCTACGTCGGCAACCGCAGCAGCGGCAAGATGGGCTTCGCCCTGGCCGGTGCCGCCGCCGCCCTCGGCGCCGAGGTGGTGCTGGTCAGCGGCCCGGTGCAGCTGCCGACGCCGCCCGGCGTGCACCGCGTGGACGTGCGCTCGGCCGCGCAGATGCGCGATGCCGTGCTGAAGGCGCTGCCGGCCGACATCTATATCGGCGCCGCCGCCGTCTCCGACTACACCCCGCGCCAGGTGGCTGCGCAGAAGCTGAAGAAGACCGCCGGCAGCCAGTCGCTGGTGATCGAGCTGGTGCGCACGCCGGACATCCTGGCCGAGGTCGCCGCACAGACCCAGTCGCTGAAGCTGGTGGTCGGCTTTGCCGCCGAAACCCACGACGTGGAGAAATACGCGCGTGGCAAGCTGATCGACAAGCGCCTGGACCTGGTGATCGCCAACCAGGTGGGCATCAGCGGCGGCGGTTTCGAGAGCGACAACAATGCCGCCACGGCCTATTGGCAGGACGGCGAACAGGTATTCCCGGCTACTTCCAAGCGCGAGCTGGCCGAACAACTGCTGGCGCTGATCGCGCGGAGGCTTCACGCATGACCCAGGCAACATCCACCCCGGTGGCCCCTCTGCAGGCCTTGCAGGTGAAGCTGCTCGACCCGCGCTTCGGCGACAGCTGGCCGCTGCCGGCCTATGCCACCGAAGCCAGCGCGGGCATGGACCTGCGCGCGGCGCTGGAAACCGCGCTGACCCTGCAGCCGGGCGATACCGCGCTGGTTCCCAGCGGCCTGGCCATCCACATCGGCGACCCGAACCTGTGCGCGGTGATCCTGCCGCGCTCGGGCCTGGGCCACCGCCATGGCATCGTGCTGGGCAACGGCACCGGCCTGATCGATGCCGATTACCAGGGCCCGCTGCTGATCAGCGTCTGGAATCGTGGCCGCGAAGCCTTCACCATCGAGCCGGGCGACCGCATCGCCCAGCTGGTTGTCGTACCGATTGCCCGTGTCAGCCTGCAGGTGGTGGATACTTTCACCGACAGCGTGCGGGGAACGGGTGGATTCGGCCATACCGGGGTGCGTTGACGGGGGAGACTGATGAGCGGCAGCGGGGAAGGACGGCAGAAGCAGTCAATGGGGCGCAATACGCCGTTGCTGGGTGTGGCGCTGTTGTTGCTGGCCGGCTGGTTCGGCTGGAGCGCCGTGCAGCAGTGGCGGCAGCAGGCCAACGGGGACACGCTGGCGCAGGCCCGCGACGAGGCGGTGCAGGGCGTGCAGCAGGCCGCAACCGGCCAGCTGCAGCAGCTGCAGCAGCACCTCAAGGGCGATCGCGTGCAGCAGTCGCTGCAGGCCGGCGACGCCGCCGGGGCCGCGCAGGCCCTGCGTGAGAGCTGGTCCGGGGTCGAGCAGGTGGACGTGCTGACGGCCGGACTGGCCGATGCCTACGCCGATGGCGCGACCTTCGGTTACGCCCGCCTGGCGCTGCTGGAATCGGTGCTGGCCGACGGCAAGCCGGGGCTGCGCGTGGTCCGCGATGGCGGGGGCAACCGCCTCGGCCTGGCGGCGCCGGTGCAGCTGGGCGCGCTGGGCCCGGCCGTCGTCTATGTGCGGCAACCGCTGCTGCGCCTGACCGGTCCGCTGGACCAGGTACGCGCGCCGTCCAGTGGCTTCCTGTCCCTGCGCCAAGGCGCGCACGACATCGTCGCGCACGGTGACGCCCGCCTGGCCGACAGCGCCGAAGCGATGGCGCGGCCGATCAAGGGCACCCCGCTGCGGCTGACCGCCAGCGTACCGAACATCGAGCCGGGCCCACTGGGCCTGGGCGCCCTGCCCAGTGCCATCGTGGCGCTGCTGCTGGCCTTCATCGCCGTGCTGCTGGTGGTCGGGCGTGGCCGCCTGCCGAAGTCGTTGCCGATGCCGATCCGTCGGAGCGCCGCGGCCGAGATCGACCAGGGGCCGACCCTGCGCGAAAGCCTGCAGATGGCCGCGCCGGTTGTGCCGGCCACCGATGCGGCCGCCGCTACCGCCGGCGGGCCGCCTGCCGTACCGCCGCCGCCGCCGGTGGACCTGCCGGCCGACATCTTCCGCGCCTACGACATCCGCGGCGTGGTGGGCACCGAGTTGAACGCACGCAACGCCGCGCTGATCGGCCAGGCCATCGGCACCGTCGCCCTCGAACAGGGGCTGCGCGAGGTGGTGATCGGCCGCGACGGCCGCCTGTCCGGGCCGGAGCTGTCGGCCAGCCTGGCCGAAGGCCTGCGCCGCGCCGGCTGTTCGGTCATCGACATCGGCCTGGCGCCGACGCCGCTGGTCTATTTCGCTGCCTTCCACCTGCGCACGGGCACCTGCGTGGCGGTGACCGGCAGCCACAACCCACCCGAATACAACGGCTTCAAAGTGGTCATCGGCGGCGAAACGCTGTCCGGCGATACGATCACCGATCTGTACCAGCGCATCAGCGAAGGCCGCCTGGCCCAGGCCGCCGAGCCGGGCGACTACCAGCAGCGCGAGGTCGCCGCCGACTACATCCAGCGCATTGCCGACGACGTGCAGCTGGACCGCCCGCTGAAGGTGGTGGCCGATGCCGGCAACGGCGTGGCCGGTGCGTTCGCGCCGCAGCTGCTGGAAGCCATCGGCGCCGAGGTCATCCCCCTGTACTGCGATGTCGACGGCACCTTCCCCAACCATCACCCCGATCCCAGCGAACCGGCCAACCTCGAAGACCTGGTGCAGACGGTCAAGCGCTTCGGCGCCGACCTCGGCGTGGCTTTCGATGGCGACGGCGACCGTTTGGGCGTGGTCACCGGCGAGGGCAGGATCATCTATGCCGACCGGCTGCTGATGCTGTTCGCTGCCGACGTGCTGATGCGCAATCCCGGTGCGATGGTGATCTACGACGTGAAGTGCACCGGCAAGCTCTCCGACCATGTGCTGCGCAACGGTGGCAGCCCGCTGATGTGGAAGACCGGGCATTCGCTGATGAAGGCGAAGATGCGCGAGACCGATGCCGAACTGGCAGGCGAGATGAGCGGCCACTTCTTCTTCAAGGAACGCTGGTTCGGTTTCGATGACGGCCTGTACGCCGCCGCCCGCCTGCTGGAAATCCTTGCCCAGCGCGAAGAGACCCCGCACGAGGTGCTGGAGGAGCTGCCGGACACGGTGTCCACGCCAGAACTGAAGGTGCCGGTGGCGTCCGGGACGCCGCATGCGCTGGTGGCGATGCTGGTGGCTGCGGCGCAGTCCGAGGACAACCCGTATGCCGGCGGTCGCCTGTCGACCATCGATGGCCTGCGCGTGGACTACCCCGATGGCTGGGGCCTGGTGCGTGCCTCCAACACCACCCCGGTGCTGGTGCTGCGCTTCGAAGGCAACGACGAGGCTGCACTGCAGCGCATCCAGGCGCTGTTCCGCAGCCAGCTGCAGGGCCTGCTGGGCGACACCGCGCTGGGCTTCTGATCGGTCGTGGTGGGGCCGGGCTGCGCCCGGCACCCGCCGAATCAACTGCAACGTCAACGTCAAAAGCCGGCTATCCGTGGGATGGCGGGGTGGGTCCGGTTGCGGGGGACGCTGCAAGTACGTCCCTGTAAGCTCGGTCGCGCAATCCATGGCGCTCACGCCCCCGCAACCGGACCCATCCCGCCTTCGACAGTTTCCTGCGATCTGTTGGAACGGCGTTCTGCTTTGGTGGGTGCCGACCGTTGGTCGGCACGGGGTCGGATCGACGGCATCCACGCATGGCGTGGATCTACCCCTTGAACCGCAACCCCACACCCGGTTCGGTGAACAGGTAGCGCGAATCCAGCGCCGAATCGCCCAGCTTGTGCCGCAGCTTGCCGACCAAGATGCGCAGGTAGTGCGTGTCGTGCTGGTGGGTCGGCCCCCAGATCTCCTGCAGGATCTGCGGCTGGGTCACCACCCGCCCGGCGTTGCGCAGCAGCAGTGACAGCAGCGCGTACTCCTTACGCGTCAGTGCCACCGGCTCGCCATCGATCGCCACTTCGCGGCGCACCAGGTCCACGTGCAGGTGGCCATCATCGAACAACGGCGGGGTGCCGTCGCTGGGCACGCTGCGGGTGCGCAGCAGGGCCCGCACCCGGGCCATCAGCTCCTGGGTGCCGAACGGCTTGGTCACGTAGTCATTGGCGCCGGTATCCAACGCCCGCACCTTCTCGTCCTCGCCGGCGCGCACGGTCAGCATGATCACCGGCACCTGGCTCCATTGCCGCAGCTGCGCCAGCACTGCGTGGCCCTCCATGTCCGGCAGTCCGATATCCAGGATCACCAGGTCCATGTCTTCGCTGGCGGCCATTTCCAGGCCTTCCTGGCCGGTGGCGGCCTGGCGCACCTGGTAGCCCTGCGCGCGCAGGCTGATGTCCAGAAACCGGCGGATCTGGGTTTCATCGTCGATCACCAGCACGCGCGCGGCCGGCACGCTGGCATCAATCGGGATCGGGCTCATCGTGGGCAGCTGGCTTGAGCAGGGGCAGGGTGATGCGGATCAGAGTACCGCGACCGTCGCGTCCGGGCAGCGCCTGCACGCTGCCGCCGTGGGCGCCGATCATGCCCTGGCAGATGGTCAGGCCCAGGCCGGTGCCGTGGCGGCCGCGGTCGCCGCGCTCGACGCTGTAGAACATGTCGAAGATGCGCGCGCGTTCGTCATCGGGGATGCCGGGGCCGGCATCGATCACGTCGATGCGCAGCTGGCCGTCCCGTTCGCGTGCCTGCACCTGCACCGGCGCATCGGGCGGCGAGAACTTGGCGGCGTTCTCCATCACGTTGAACACCGCCTGTTCGACCAGCGCCGGGTGCACCCAGATCGGCGCCAGCGTGAAAGGAATATCCAGTTCCAGCCGCACCCTGGGCTGGTAGCGCTGCAGGCGGCGCGCGGCCGAGCCGATCAGCTCGTCCACGCCGATCCAGTCGCGGTTGATGGTCAGCCCTTCGTGGCCGAGCCGGGTCATGTCCAGCAGGTTCTGGATGTAACGGTCCAGGCGCTCGCCTTCCACCAGGATGGTGTCCAGCAGCGCACGCCGGTCGGCCACGTCCATCGCCGTGCCATAGCTGGCCAGGCTGTCGGCCGAACCGATCATCGCCGCCAGCGGCGAACGCAGGTCGTGCGATACCGAAGACAGCAGCGCCGAGCGCAGCCGCTCGGTCTCGTTGCTCACATGCGCCTGCTCCAGCTCGGCCACCAGCCGCGTGCGCAGTGCGGCCTGGGCGATGTCATCGACCATCGCTTCGGCCAGCTGGCGCTGCTCGGGCAGCAGGCGCGCCTGCGCACCGGGCAGGTACAGACCGGCCACGCCCACGGCGCGGTCATCGCCATCCAGCAGGGGCAGGAACCACCACTGCGCGCCAGCCAGCGTGTCGGTGAAGCGGCCGCTGGGCTGGCCGTGGCGCAGGGCCCAGTCGGCGGCGGCCAGGTCGGTATCGCCGGGCTGGGCGCGGCCGCCGGTGGCGGTGTCGGCGCCGATCCGCAGCCACGCCGGCACGTCCATCGCCTGTTCCAGCGCCTGCCTGCCGGCCTGCGCGACCTCGCCGTTGCCGGCCGCGCTGGCCAACTGCCGGCCCAGCTGCTGGCGTGCACGCGCATGGCGGTTGGCCGCGCGCAGAGCGATCACCTGCATGCGCAGGCGCGAGGCGAGGCGCCCGGCCACGAGCGCCGCCGCGAGGAACAGGAACACGGTGATCACGCCCTGCCGCGCACCGATGGCGAAGGTGAAGCGCGGCGCGATGAACAGGAAGTTGTAGGCCAGGAAGCACAGGATGGCCGCCATCACCGCCACGCTGGCGCGGGTGCGCGCCGCCACCAGCACCACCGCCACGATGAACACCATCGACAGGTCGGCCATGCCCACCCAGCGTTCGCCCAGCCACGCCACTGCGCAGGCCAGCGCCGTGGCCAGCAATGCCTGCAGCGGCTCGTGGCTGATCCCGCGCATCGGCGGCAGCAGGCCTTCGCGGCGCGCGCGTGCGCGTGCCTGCGGCGTGCTGATGATGGTGATCTCGTAGTGCGCGCCGCGCTGGATCAGCTGCTGGGTCAGCGTGCGGTTGAACATCCGCGCCAGCGGCCGCTCGCGGGTGCGGCCCAGCACCAGGGTCGACACACCATTGTGCGCGGCATGGTCGAGCAGTGCATCGGCGATGCTCGAGCCATGCAGCAGTTCGGCATCGCCGCCCAGCCGCCGGGCCAGCGCGAAGGCCGCATCGATCTCGCGCCGTGTGGCCTCGTCCTGGCGTCGGCCCTGCACGGTTACCACCGTCCACGGCGCATCGCGGCGTTCGGCGATGCGTCGCGCCACCCGCACCAGGTATTCGCTCTGGCCACCGCCATCGATGGCCACCAGCACGCCGCGGCGCAGCGGCAGGTTACCTTCGCCGCGGGCGGCGCGGGTCTCGCGCAGGCTGCTGTCGACCCGGTCGGCCGCTTCCTGCATCGCCAGTTCGCGCAGCGCGGTCAGGTTGGCCGGCGAGAAGAACGCCTGCAGTGCCTGCGCGGCCTGCTCGGGCACGTACACCTTGCCCTGCTGCAGGCGCGCGATCAGCTCACGCGGCGGCAGGTCCACCAGCACGATGTCGTGCAGGCGGTCGAGCACGCCGTCGGGCACGGTTTCGCTCACCCGCACGCCGGTGATGCGCATCACCACGTCGTTGAGGCTTTCCAGGTGCTGGATGTTGACCGTGGTCCAGACGTCGATGCCGGCCTCCAGCAGCTCCATCACGTCCTGCCACCGCCGCTCGTGGCGGCTGCCGGGTGCATTGCGATGGGCCAGCTCGTCCACCAGCACCAGCGCGGGATGGCGCTCCAGCACCGCGTCCAGGTCCATCTCCAGCAGCGCGTGGCCGTGGTAGGCCACGTCCTTCAGCGGCAGCTGCGGCAGGCCTTCCAGCAGGGCCTGGGTGTCCACGCGGCCGTGCGTCTCGACCAGCCCCACCACCAGGTCCACGCCACGGCGCAGCTGTTCCTGCGCGCGGGTCAGCATGGTGTAGGTCTTGCCCACGCCCGGCGCCGCGCCGAGGAACACGGTCAGCTTGCCGCCGGCCTCGCGCTGCAGGCCTTCCGCCAGGGCATCGGCCTGGCGCGTGCGCGCATCATTCATCGCCGCTGCTGTCATGGCCGCCATTGTGCGCGCCGCCGGTGCAGGCTGGCATCACGGTGCCTTCGCCGCCTGGTCCAGGGCGAAGTTCAAGGTCACCACGTTCACCCGCGGCTGCCCGAACACACCCCACTGGCGGCCTTCGGTATGCGCCTGCAGCAGCGCCTGCACGCGTTCCACCGGCAGGCCGCGCGCGCGCGCCACGCGTGCCACCTGCACCTGCGCGGCAGCCGGTGACAGCTGCGGGTCCAGGCCGCCGCCGGACTGGGTGACCAGATCGGCCGGTACCTGCGCCGGGCTCACGCCTTCGCGCGCTGCCACCGCCGCGGTGCTGGCGGTCACGCGCTCGGCCAGCGCGGGGTTGCTGCGGGCCAGGTTGGAACCGGCCGCGGCCATCGGGTCGTAGTTGGCCGCCGACGGCCGCGCCTGGAAGTAGCCATCGTCGTTGAACGGCTGCGCCAGCCATGCCGAGCCGCGCACCTTGCCACTGCCATCGCGCAGCAGGCTGCCTTCGGCCTGGGTCGGGTAGCTCAGGCCGGCAAAGCCGGTGGCGATGCCGGCGTAGACCGCGCCGGCCAGCAGCAGGGTGGCCACGCCCAGGCCGATCGCCGGGCGCCAGCTGGCATCGTCCTGCAGGCGCGCCATGCGGGCCTCGGCCGTGTGCTCGCGCGGCAGGGAAGAAGAGGTGGAGACAGAACGGTTCATGCGCCGAATACCAGGACAAGAAGGAGGTCGATCAGCTTGATCGCCGCGAACGGCAGCAGCACGCCACCGAGGCCGTACACCAGCATGTTCCGGCGCAGCAGCGCGGTTGCCGTGGCCGGGCGGAAGCGCACGCCACGCAGGGCGAGCGGGATGAGCGCGGGAATCACCAGGGCATTGAAGATCAGCGCCGCCAGCACCGCGTTGCGCGGGCTCGACAGCTGCATCACGTTTAACGCGGCCATGGCCGGGACCGCAGCGGCAAACAGCGCCGGCAGGATCGCGAAGTACTTGGACACGTCGTTGGCCAGCGAGAAGGTGGTCAGCGCGCCGCGGGTGATCAGCTGCTGCTTGCCCACTTCCACCACCGCCAGCAGCTTGGCCGGGTCCGAATCGAGGTCGACCATGTTGCCGGCCTCCTTCGCCGCCTGCGTGCCGGAGTTCATCGCCAGGCCGATGTCCGCCTGGGCCAGCGCCGGCGCATCGTTGGTGCCATCGCCGACCATCGCCACCAGGCGGCCACCGGCCTGTTCCTGGCGGATGCGTGCCAGCTTGTCTTCCGGGCGTGCTTCGGCGATGTAGTCGTCGACGCCGGCTTCGGCGGCAATCGCGGCCGCGGTCAGCGGGTTGTCGCCGGTGATCATCACCGTTCGGATGCCCATCGCCCGCAACTGCGCGAACTTCTCGCGCATGCCGTGCTTGACCACGTCGGACAGCTCGATCACGCCGAGCACATGGCGGCCCTCGGCCACCACCAGCGGGGTGGCACCGTTGCGCGCCACCTGCTCGACGCGCCCGGCCAGCTCGGCCGGCACCGTGCCGCCCAGCCCCACCACGTGGTTGCGGATCGCATCCAGCGCGCCCTTGCGGATCTGCCGCCCATGTTCAAGATCCACGCCGGACATGCGGGTCTGTGCACTGAAGGCCAGGTACCCGGCCTGCTCCGGTTCGGCGGTGCTGCAGCCCTGCTCGCGTGCCAGGCGCACGATGGATTTGCCTTCCGGGGTCGGGTCGGCCAGCGAGGACAGCAGCGCCGCTTCGCGCAGCTGGCTGGCATCGATGCCGGCCAGCGGATGGAAGTGGCTGGCCTGGCGGTCGCCGTAGGTGATGGTGCCGGTCTTGTCCAGCAACAGCACGTCGACGTCGCCGGCCACTTCCACTGCCTTGCCCGACTTGGCCAGCACGTTGGCGGCCAGCGCACGGTTCATGCCGGCAATGCCAATCGCCGGCAGCAGGCCGCCGATGGTGGTCGGGATCAGGCACACCAGCAGAGCGATCAGCAGCAGCGGATCGACCTTGACGCCGACGTAGGCGCCGATCGCCGGCAGGGTCGCCACCACCACCAGGAAGGTCAGCGTCATCGCCGCCAGCAGCAGGGTCAGCGCGATCTCGTTGGGGGTCTTCTGCCGGTTGGCACCTTCCACCAGCGCGATCATCCGGTCCAGGAAGCTGTGGCCGGGCTCGGCGGTCACCCGCACGATGATCTGGTCGGACAGCACCTTGGTGCCGCCGATCACGCCGGAGCGATCGGTGCCGGCCTCGCGCAGCACCGGCGCCGACTCACCGGTCACCGCCGCTTCGTTGATGGTGGCCAGGCCCTGCACGATCTCGCCATCGGCCGGTACCAGCTCACCGGCACTGACGATCACATGGTCGCCCGGGCGCAGCCCGGCAGCGGCAACCTGGGTTTCGGCCGCACCCGGCTGCGGGGCGGCCAGCCGGCGTGCCACCAGGTCCTGGCGGGCACGGCGCAGCGAGGCGGCCTGGCCGCGGCCACGCGCTTCGGCCACCGCTTCGGCGAAATTGCCGAACAACACGGTCACCAGCAGGATCGCGGTCACCGCCAGGCCGAAGCCCAGTGGCGCGTTGCCGGTGAGGGTGACGATGGCGGCGACGATCGTGCCGGCCATCACCACCGCCATCACCGGGCTGCGCACCAGGTGCATCGGCGCGAGCTTGCGCACCGCCTCGACCAGCGCACGGCGCAGGCCGGCAGCATCAAGCAGGGCAGGGCGCGGTGCAAGGGAACTGCGGGAAGAACTTGCGTGGGTACTCATCTTGGGGTGTCCTCAGTGCAGTCCCAGGCTCAGGTGGTCGGCGACCGGGCCGAGGACCAGGGCCGGCATGAACTGCAGCACGGTCAGGATGACGATCACCGAGACCAGGGTCAGGGCGAAGGTCGGGGTTTCGATCTGCAGGCTGCCCGCCGATTCCGGGGCCTGGCGCTTGGCGGCCAGCTGTGCGGCCACCACCAGCGGGATGATCAGCAGCGGGAAGCGGCCCAGCAGCAGCACCAGCGAACAGCTCAGGTTCCACCACACGGTCGCATCGCCCAGGCCCTCGAATCCCGAGCCGTTGTTGGCATAGGCCGAGACGTACTCGTAGAACACCTGGCTGATGCCGTGGAAGCCCGGGTTGGAGGTGCCGGCCAGGCCGGGCACGGCCAGCGTGATCGCAGTGAACATGAGCAGGGTGATCGGCTGCAGCAGCACCAGCAGGGCCAGCAGGCGTACCTGCGGGGTTTCCAGCTTGCGGCCGAACAGCTCAGGCGTACGCCCGGTCATCAGCCCGGCCAGGAATACGCCCAGCAGCAGGTAGACGATGAACTGCTGCAGGCCGCAGCCGATCCCGCCCCAGATCGCGCTGACCAGCATGTTGACCATCGCGATGCCACCGCTCAGGGGCGCCAGCGAGTCGTGCATGCCGTTCACCGAACCGTTCGACACCTGGGTGGTCACCGCCGCCCACAGCGCGGTGCCATCGGCGCCGAAGCGCACTTCCTTGCCTTCCATCAGCAGCGGCGTGGCGGCGCTGGCGCTGTGGCCCTCGCTCCACATCATCGCGCCGGTGGAGAACAGCGACATGCCCAGCATGCAGCTGAACACCAGGACGCCGAAGCGGCGTCGCCCGGTGAATGCACCGATCATGAAGATCACCGCCAGCGGGATCAGCAGGATGCCCACCACCTCCAGCATGTTCGACACCGGGGTCGGGTTCTCCAGCGGGAAGCTGCTGTTCGGGCCGTACCAGCCGCCACCGTTGGCGCCCAGCTGCTTGGCCGCGACCATCGCCGCCACCGGGCCCAGCGGCAGCTTCTGCTGGGCCATGCCGGCGCTGGCGTCGATCGGAGTTGCCTGCGGTCCGCCGGCCATCGTCGAGGGCACGCCCTGGCTGGTCAGCAGCAGGGTCCAGATCAGGCACAGCGGCAACAGGAAGCGCACGCACAGGCGCACCACGTCCACGTAGTAGTTGCCCACCGGCACCTGGCGGTCGTCACCGGCCGCGGTCTGCGGCGCACGGGCGAACAACGCGCGCAGCGTGGCTACCGCCAGCGCCAGGCCCATCATCGGCGTCACCACCTGCAGGCCGGTGATGCCGGTCATCTGCGAGAGGTAGGACAGCTGCGCCTGGCCCGAATAGTGCTGCTGGTTGGTATTGGTCAGGAACGAGATCATCGTGTGCAGCGCGGTGTCCCAGCGCATGTTCGGGATCTGGTCCGGGTTCAGCGGCAGCCAGGCCTGGGTCATGAACACCGCCTGGGTCAGCACCGCCACCACCACATTGCTCAGCACGAAGGCCAGCACGTAGCCGCGCCAGGACATCGAGCGCGCAGCATTCACGCCGAACAGCCGGTACAGAGGTTTCTCGATCCAGTGGAACAGCACGTCCACCTTCATCGGCGTGCCACGCATCACGCGCGCCAGGTACAGGCCCAGCGGCCAGGCCAGCAGCAGGCTGGCGGCAAGAATCACAAGCATCTCAGTCATGGCAGGCTCCGCTCAGAAAGACTCGGGCCGCAGCACGACATAAAGAAGATAGGCGGCGGCAACCAGCACCAGCACGCCACAGAACAACGACAGCCAGGGGGACATGGGAAATGCGTCCTGGTGGAACCCCTCCACCTCAGGCCGCCATCGTCGTCCTGCCCCCCATAAACGCACTACGCGCCGGACGGGGCCGGCGCGTAAAGAGTGCATAAATTCCGTTGTTGCCGAGGCTTCAACCGCCCGGAGCGATGCCCTTCAACTCGCGGTAGCGTTGCAGGCTGGCCTCGATCTCGGCCTTCAGCGTGACCTGCTGCTGCTCGAAGCTGGCCTGCAGGCGCTGCTGTGCCTGCAGTTGGGCGTGGCGCTGGCGGATCGCCTCGGCCTGCTTGTCGTCGACCTTGCCGCCGGCCAGCTCGCGATCACCGGCCGACCCCAGCAGGGTCACCAGCGAATCGCGCAGGCTGGCGACGTTGTAGCGCGCGGTGTTCAGATTGTTGTCGAGCACCTCCTGGCGCTCGTTGAACACCTTGCGCAGTGCATCCTCGCTGCCATAGGTCGACAACATGGCCTGCTCGGTGCGCTGCTTGGTCTGCGCCGCCATCAGGTCCAGCTGGGCCTGCGCCGCCACGGTGGCCGCGGCGGCGCGTTCCTCGTCGGTCAACGCGCGCTGCACCTGCGCGTTGCGCATGCCGCTGTTGGCATTGAACTCCTCGCGGGCGTTGTTGACCGCATTGGCCGGCAGCGCATCGCTGCAGATCCGCTCCTTGCCCTCGTTCCAGCAGTACAGCTTCTTGTCCGGCGTGCCGGACTGGGCCAGCAGGCTGGCCGGCAGCGCCAGCAGCAGGCTGGCGGCAACGATGGCAGGAACTCGGAACATGCGACCTTCCCCTGGGTCAGCGTGCGGAACGGACGCCGTACTGGGCGCGATAGGCCTCCAGCGGCTGCCGGTAGCCCACAAGTTCCGGGTTTCCGGAGGCGAAATCAAGCAGATCGGCCAGGGTTGCGACAGCGATCACCGGGATGCCGGCTTCCTCGGCCACGGCCTGCGCCGCCGAGCGGTGGTCGGCTTCCGATGCGATCTCCTGGCGGTCCAGCGCCACCACGATTCCGGCCGGGATGCCGCCGGCAGCGCGGATGATGGCCAGGGCTTCGCGGATGGCGGTGCCGGCGGTGATCACGTCGTCGACGATCAGCACGCGCTTGCCGGTCAGGTCGGCGCCGATCAGCTGGCCGCCCTCACCGTGGTCCTTCACTTCCTTGCGGTTGAACGACAGCGGCAGGTCGCGGCCACGCTGGGCCAGCTCGCAGGCCATCGCGGTGGCCAGCGGGATGCCCTTGTAGGCCGGGCCGAAGACCACGTCGTACTTGATGCCGCTGGCGTCGATGGCGTCCGAATAGCAGGCGCCCAGCTGTGACAGCAGCGAGCCGGAGTCGAAACGACCGGCGTTGAAGAAGTAGGGGCTCAGCCGGCCGGACTTGAGGGTGAACTGGCCGAAGCGCAGGGCATCGGCGGTCAGGGCCAGCTGCAGGAAACGGTGGCGGTGGTCGCTCATCAAAACTCGATTCATCTTCATTTGGAGCATAAATCCTAATCCAGCTGGGCTTTCCGCGCTCGTCCGGCCCCGTGTGAACGCCCTGCCAGGCCCATCCGGCGGGCTGCGCGGGCCGCCGGGCAACCGGTATGCTTGCCCGGTTTCCCGCCGTAGGTTCATCCGCATGCGCATCATCAGTTTCAACGCCAATGGCATCCGCTCGGCCGCCACCAAGGGCTTCCTCGACTGGTTCCGGGCCCAGGACGCCGACGTTCTGTGCATCCAGGAAACCAAGGCGCAGGAGGACCAGCTCACCGATCCGATGTTCCGCCCCGACGGCCACCACTGCTTCTACCGCGATGCCATCACCAAGAAGGGCTACAGCGGCGTGGCCATCTACAGCAAGCGCGAGCCGGACCAGGTCATCACCTCGCTGGGCTGGGCCCCGTTCGACGACGAAGGGCGCTACATCGAGGCGCGCTTCGGCAATCTCAGCGTGGTCTCCTTCTATATCCCGTCCGGCAGCTCTGGCGACCTGCGCCAGGGCTTCAAGTTCGAAGTGATGGAATGGCTGCGGCCGATCCTGGAGGAATGGGCGCGCAGCGGCCGCGACTATGTCCTGTGCGGCGACTGGAACATCGTCCGCTCGGCGCTGGACATCAAGAACTGGAAGTCCAACCAGAAGAATTCCGGCTGCCTGCCCGAGGAGCGCGACTGGCTCAACGGCCTGTGCGCCGACCACGGCCAGGCCACCGACGTGGCCACCGGCCGCGGCTGGGCTGACGCCTACCGCCTGCTGCACCCCACCGGCGAGGACTACACCTGGTGGAGCAACCGCGGCGCCGCCCGCACCAACAACGTCGGTTGGCGCATCGATTACCAGTTCATCACCCCCGGCCTGCGTGACCGCCTGCGCAGCTGCTCGATCTATCGCGACGAGCGCTTCTCCGACCACGCCCCGTTCACCGTGGACTACGACCTGTGAGCGAAGCCGCTGCAAAGCCCAGCTACAAGGGTTGGGCCGGGATCAAGCGCGCCTTCGGCACACCCTCGGCCCTGACCATGGCCCTGCTGGGCTTCGGCAGCGGCCTGCCGTTCCTGCTGATCGCCTCGCAGACCCTGTCCACCCGCCTGCGTGATGTCGGCCTGGACCTGGGCAGCATCGGCCTGATCAGCCTGGCCAGCTTCTTCTACCTGCTGAAGTTCGTCTGGGCACCGCTGCTGGACCGCTACGCCTTCCCGCTGCTGGCCTTCATGGGGCGCCGCCGCTCCTGGCTGCTGCTGTCGCAGGTGGCCGTGCTGATCGGCCTGGTCGCGCTGGCCTTCGTCCGCCCCGAACAGGGCGTCTGGCCGCTGGTGGCCTGGGTGCTGGTGGCGTCCTTCGCCGGGGCCACCCAGGATTCGGTGGTCGATGCCTACCGAATCGAGATCGCCCCGGAAACCGCGCAGGCCGCGCTGGCGGCCACCTACACTCTGGGCTACCGCATCGGCCTGATCCTGGCCGGTGCCGGCGCGCTCTACCTGGCCCAGTTCGAAGGCTGGATCATCGCCTATCTGGCCATGGCCGGGCTGATGCTGCTGCCGATCATCACCACCCTGCTGTGCCGTGAGCCGGACCGGCCCGCGCAGGCCGTGCAGCGCCGCATCGATGTAGCCGAAGCCTTCGTGCAGCCGATCACCAGCTTCTTCACCCGCAACGGCATCGCCCTGGCGCTGGGCCTGCTCGCCTTCGTCGGCCTGTTCAAGTTCCCCGACCAGGTCATCGGCGTGATGGCCGGCCCGTTCTACCTGGATTCGGGCTTCGACAAGGCCGACATCGCCACCGTCTCCAAGCTGTTCGGCGTCTGGATGGGCATCGGCGGCGCCTTCCTCGGCGGCATCGCCGTGGCCGCCTTCGGCTTCCGCCGCATGCTGCTGGTGGCGGCGCTGGGCGTGGCCCTGTCCAACCTCGCCTTCCTGTTGATGGCGCACAACCCGGGCCAGCTGTGGGCGTTCTATGCCGCGCTCAGCGCCGACAACCTGTTCCAGGGCTTCGCCGGCACCGTGCTGGTGGCCTTCATGTCCTCGCTGACCGACCGCAACTTCACCGCCACCCAGTACGCCCTGCTGGTGTCGCTGGCCAACCTGCCGGGCAAGTTCGTCGGCGGCGTCTCCGGCTACATCGTCGAGGCCACCTCCTACAGCACCTTCTTCATGCTCAGCGCGGTCACCGTGGTGCCGACCCTGCTGCTGCTGGCCTGGCTGTGGCCGCGCATCCACGACCGCAGCGAACCCGCTCCCTGATTGCCTGACTGCGCAACCTGCGGGATGATCGCCGCGGACGCGCCGAGGGGGCGGTGCCTTGCGAACGGGGGAGTGAGCATGGCCGATGTAGTGCTGCGGGACGTGGACCCGCTGCTGTTTGAACGTATCCGAAGGGTGGCCGTGGCGCGCGGCTGGACCCATGAGCAGGCCTGTTCGGTGCTGCTTGAACAGGGCCTGTTGAGCAGCGAGCTGGAGGTCCGCTCCGGCTTCGGCGATCCCGAAGTGGACGCCCTGTCAGCGGCGATCGCCGCCCTGCAGGCGATGCCGGCGGGGCAGGGGTTCGATTGAGCTGATACCGCGTCGCCGGGCATGACCCGGCGCTACCGCGCTTCCCGTAGATCCACGCCATGCGTGGATGTCGCGACCTCACGCCAGATGGATCGCCCCGAGAATCCGCGGCCCCGAGGCCCCGGTCACGCTCGGCAGGTTGCCCGCCAGCCCGTCCATCGTCCGCTGGGCCAGCCAGGCAAAGCCCATCGCCTCCATGTACTCCGGGTCCAGCCCGTGCACGGCGCTGGATTCCACCGCCACGCCCGGCAGCAGCGCCGCCAGCCGGTGCATCAGCTGCCGGTTGTGCACGCCGCCCCCGCAGACCAGCACCCGGCAGGTGTCCGGCTGCTGGGCCCGCAGTGCATCGGCCACGGTCACCGCGGTCAGCTCCAGCAGAGTGGCCTGCACATCGGCGGCCGCGTACTCGCCTTCGCCCATGCGCGCCTCGGCCCAGGCCAGGTGGAACTGTTCGCGGCCGGTGCTCTTGGGCGGCGGCAGGTCGAACCAGGGGTCCGCGCGCCAGCCGGCCAGCAGCGCCGTGTCCACCGCACCACTGGCCGCATAGGCGCCATCGGCGTCGAAGGTTCGGCCGGTATGCCGCTGGCACCAGGCATCCATCAGCGCGTTGGCCGGGCCGGTGTCGAAGCCGCGCGGCATGCCGTCGCGCGGGATCAGGGTCAGGTTGCCGATGCCGCCCAGGTTGAGCACCGCGCGGTCCTCGCCGGCCGTGCCCAGCATCGCCAGGTGGAAGGCCGGCATCAGCGGCGCGCCATGGCCGCCGGCCGCCACGTCGCGGCGGCGGAAGTCCGCCACGGTGGTGATTCCGGTCAGCTCGGCAATGCG
Organism: Stenotrophomonas sp. STEN054; assembly: GCF_056854535.1. NCBI lineage: Bacteria > Pseudomonadati > Pseudomonadota > Gammaproteobacteria > Lysobacterales > Lysobacteraceae > Stenotrophomonas > Stenotrophomonas sp. STEN054. The sequence goes on from NZ_JBXFWG010000056.1 coordinate 21,758, forward strand.
GTTGCCATCGCCCAGCTGCACGGTGAAGGCCGGGTCGGCCAGCGGCCGGTGGCGCACGGTCTGCCCGTGCGAACCGATCGCGCGCACCTGGCGGCGGTCCAGGCCGGCCTCGTCCAGCAGCTGGTTGGCGGCTGCGGCGAAGTTGATCGCGATGCGCGCATCGAGCTCGCCCAGCTCCTCCAGCGATTCCAGCGGCCCGCCTTCGCCCAGCGCCACCAGCCGCGCGCGCAGCACCGGCTCCCAGCGGGCGGTCAGGCCGCGCACGAAGCGGCAGCCGCCGCCGGCGGGGAACTGCACGAGCGCGGCATCGATGCCGTCGGCGCTGGTGCCGGACATCAGGCCAAGGTAGAGCGGGGCATCAGCGTCGGCAGTCGTGTTCATGGCAGGCATAAAAAAAGGACGCGGCAAGCTTGGGCTGCCGCGTCCTTCTTCGTCAACGCAGGGCCGGTCAGCCGCGCTTGTGGCCGTTGGCCGGCTTGGCCTTGGCGCTGGCCACCGCGGTCGGGGCGGCGTCTTCGCGGCTGCTCGGGGCCGGGCTGGCCTTGGCGTAGATCATCTTCTCCATGCCCTGGATGCGGGCCATGGCCGGTGCGGTCTGCGCACGGAAGGCCACCAGCTCGGCGCCCTTCAGCGGTTCCGGCGGCGGCATGGTCACCGTCAGCGGGTTGCGGTGCTCGCCGTTCACGCGGAATTCGTAGTGCAGGTGCGGGCCGGTGGCCAGGCCCGTCGAGCCGACATAGCCGATCACCGTGCCCTGGGCTACGCGCTGGCCGGCCTTGATGTTCGCAAAGCGCGACATGTGCCCGTACAGGGTGGTGTGGCCGCGGCCGTGGTCGAGGATGACCACGTTGCCGTATCCGCGCTGCACGCCGGCGAACTGCACGCGCGCATCGCCGGCGGCCATGATCGGCGTACCGGTGCGCGCGGCGTAGTCGACGCCCTTGTGCATGCGCATCTTGCCCAGCACCGGGTGCTTGCGCGCGCCGAAGGTCGAGCTCAGGCGCGCGAACGGGATCGGCATGCGGATGAAGCTCTTCTTCAGCGAACGGCCATTGAGGTCGTAGTACTCGGACTTGCCACCGCGCTCGAAGCGGAAGCCCGAATAGGTCTTCCCGCCGGTGGTGAAGGTCGCCGCCAGGATCTTGCTGGTATCGACCTTCTCGCCTTCGCGCCAGGTCTCGTCCATCACCACGCTGAAGCGGTCGCCCGGCTGCAGGTCCTTGGAGAAGTCGATGTCGTACTTGAAGATGTCGTCGGTCATCGTCGCGATCGCCGACGGCGACAGCCCGGCCCGGCGGGCCGCGGCATACAGCGAACTGGTGATCTCGCCGCTGGTGACCACCGTGCGCGTGGAGGTCTCGCGCTTGATCACCTTTTCCTTGATGTCATCGCCGGCCAGGCTCAGTTCCACCCGGTTGTCGCCATCGCGGTCGAAGCGGATGCTGCGCAGGTCGCCCGAGAGCGGCATGTCGAAGGCGATCTCGGCGCCGGGGCGCAGCTTGGTCAGCGATTCACGCGCGCCCGGATGGTCGAGCACGCGGTGCAGGGTGGTGGCGGGGATGCCGGCCTGGTCGAACAGGTCGCTCAGGGTCTGACCGCGCTGCACCCGCAGCACCTGCCAGCTGTCGCCCGGGGTCTGCTGCTGGCGGGCCAGCGACAGCGGCGGCAAGGGCAGGGCCAGGCTGGTGTGGCTTTCGGCGTAGGGCGAATCGATGGTGTGCGAGAAACCCGGCACGATCGTCGCCACCAGGGCGCCGATGGTCGCGAACAGGCTGGCGTGCACCCAATGGCGGCGCGTCCAGCGTTCATTGAACGCGGCGGGGAGATGCTGCCTGAGCTTCCGGTGCAGGGCATTGTCGTGCAGGACGTGGAGACGTTCCTGGAAGCGCTGCTTGCGTGCGCGCCCTTGTTCGGAATTTTGCATCAGTGGTTTTTTCCTGCGGCCCGGGAGCGCGGGCCTGATCGCCGGTTACCATAGACACCTGAGAAAACCGCGTCAAACCCTTGTGCCTATTGGCTTTTGTGAAGCCGGATGGGTTAACTTGGCGTTAACACCCCACACAAGAAACGGCATCGCCGGGAGTAGTCACCGTGTCCTCGATTGAAGAAGCCCTTGCCCTGATCGGCCGTGGTGCCGACGAGATCCTCAAGATCGAGGATCTGCGTGCGCGCCTGCAGGAAGGCCGTCCGCTGCGGATCAAGGCTGGCTTCGACCCCACCGCGCCCGACCTGCACCTGGGCCATACGGTGCTGCTGAACAAGCTGCGCCAGTTCCAGGACCTCGGCCACCAGGTCATTTTCCTGATCGGTGACTTCACCGGCATGATCGGCGACCCGTCCGGCAAGAGCCTGACCCGCAAGCCGCTCAGCCGCGAGGACGTGCTGGCCAACGCCCGTACCTATGAAGAGCAGGTCTTCAAGGTCCTGGACCGTGACAAGACCCAGGTGCGCTTCAACTCGGAGTGGTTCAGCAAGATGGGCGCGGCCGACATGATCCGCCTGGCCAGCCAGCACACCGTGGCCCGCATGCTCGAGCGCGATGATTTCGCCAAGCGCTACGCCGCCCAGCAGTCCATCGCCATCCACGAGTTCCTGTACCCGCTGGTGCAGGGCTACGACTCGGTGGCCCTGGAAGCAGACGTCGAACTCGGCGGTACCGACCAGAAGTTCAACCTGCTGATGGGCCGCGGCCTGCAGGAACACCACGGCCAGAAGCCGCAGGTGGTGCTGACCATGCCGCTGCTGGAAGGCCTGGACGGCGTCAACAAGATGTCCAAGTCGCTGGGCAACTACATTGGTATCAGTGAACCGGCCATCGAGATCGTCACCAAGACCATGAAGGTCGACGACACCCTGATGTGGCGCTGGATCGAGCTGCTGTCCTTCGATATCGGCCAGGCCGAAGCGGTGTCGCTGCGTGAAGAGGTCGCCGCCGGCAATCTCAACCCGCGCGTGGTCAAGCTGCGCCTGGCACGTGAGCTTGCAACCCGCTTCCACGACGCCGCGGCGGCCGATCAGGCCATTGCCGGCTGGGAAGCTGCCGTGACCGGGCAGGGTGACATCACCCAGCTGCCGCTGCAGGACGTGGCCATTCCCGCAGAGGGCCTGCGTATTGCTGCACTGCTTACCGCTGCCGGCCTGACCCCGAGCAACTCCGAAGCCAACCGCAAGCTCAAGGAGCGCGCGGTCAAGGTGGACGGTGAAGTGGTCGAGGACGGACAGCAGGTACTGCAGCCGGGCTTCGAAGGCCTGCTGCAGGTCGGCAAGCGCACCTTTGCCCGCGTACGCCTGGTCGCTGCCTGACACCTTCCTTGTAGAGATGTGGAGCCGAGCCCACGCTCGGCTGCACCTCGCGGTATGCCCCCGCGGGCGCGATGGATGAACGGATGCAACATCCCGTGAAAAAAATCGCCACACCCCCTTCACAAACGCTGTGGATGGGGGCATACTTCTCCTCCCCCGTCGCAGGGGTCGCCACCAAGGGGCTTCAGCGACACCAGGGCGCCCACCACCGCCGAACGAGATGATCGAACGAAGGTGTTGACGGACTGAAAAAGTCTGGCATAATGGGCGGCTCGCTACGAAGGAAACTTCGCAGCACACGGGAACGGCGCTGAGGCCACTTCCCCTGATCTTTGAAAGTATGCGCAGGTATCTTGTGAAGGCGCCTGCAG
>NZ_JBXFWG010000057.1:0-24463 GCF_056854535.1 Stenotrophomonas sp. STEN054
CCCGCCCCCCCCCCCCCCCGCCCCCCCCCCCCCCCCCCCCCCCCCCCCCCCCCCCCCCCCCCCCCCCCCCCCCCCCCCCCCCCCCCCCCCCCCCCCCCCCCCGCCCCCCCCCCGCCCCGCCCCCCCCCCCCCCCCCCCCCCCCCCGCCCCCCCCCCCCCCCGCTACCGTCACCTCGCCAATATAGCCAAACCCGTGGCCCCGCAGGGGCCGGGGCACATCTCACGCCCCCCGGGTGGCAACGGCCGGCGGCACCGCGGCGGCGCGGCGGGCCGGGCCGAACACTGCCACCTGGCCCAGCACCCACAGCAGCACCGCGCCCAGCGGCAGGTACAGCAGCGGCATGCGCGGCAGCTCGTACATGTTCATCAGCGCCAGGTTGATCGCGTACGCGGCAAGCATGCCCAGCACGATGCCCAGGGTGGCCAGCAGGAAGTTCTCGGTCTGGAAGTAGCGCAGGATCTGCCCGCGTGTCGCGCCCAGCGCACGGCGGATGCCGATCTGCTTGCTGCGCTGCTGCACCCAGAAGCTGGCCAGGCCGATGATGCCAAGTGCGGTCACCACCAGCAGGGCGATGGACACCGTCACCAGCAGGCCGACCATGGCGCGGTCGTTCTTGAAGTAGTCGTTGCGCTGGTCCTCGTAGGTCTTCTTGTCGCGCATCAGGCGATTGGCATCGTTGCGCTCCAGCGCGGCGACGGCGGCCTTGAGCACTTCATCGCGACGCTCGGGTGCGGTGCGCAGCATGTAGGTGCCGCCTTCGTCGAAGCCGCGGCGCAGCGGCATCAGCATCGACTCGTTCCAGTTGTCGTCCCAACCGGTGGGCGTGGTCAGGGTGTCGACGATGCCGACCACATGCAGCGGCTGCTTGCCCATGTAGTAGGTCTTGCCCAGCGCGCTGCCGTCCGGTTCCATCTTTGCGGCGGTGGCCTGGCTGAAGATCACCGGCAGTGCCTTGTCCGTGGAACCGGCCTTGCTGACGACGGCGTAGTCCATGTACTCGTCGGGCAGGAAGTCGCGGCCGGCGATCACGTTGATGCCCATCGTGCGGATGCCATCCTCGGACATCGTGTACATCGATGCCTCGGTGGTCGGCCGCTCCTGGTCCTGCTGGCGCTGGATGCTGCTGCTGGACGAGCCGCTGCGGAAGGGCACCTGGTTGATGATGGTGGCGCCGGTGACGCCGGGGATGGCGCGCAGCGACGCGAGGTCCTCGCGGGTACGGGCCATGCCGTTGGTCTGCTTGCCGATGCCGCTGACGCGGACCATCACCAGTTCGTTCTCGGCAAGGCCGCTGGGCATGCTGATCTTTTCCACGCGCTGGCTGACCAGGAACAGCGCATTGCAGACGATGGCGCAGGTCAGGGCGACTTCCAGCACGATCAATGCGGCAGCGGTCTTGTGCCGGCGCAGGGTGCTGAGGATGGGGCGGATGTCCATGGGAGTCCTCGTTCCGGTACTTACTGCGATTTGAGCTGGATGGCGGGAGTGACCTGCATCGCGCGCCAGGCGGGCAGGAAACCGGCCGCAAGGCTGGCAAACAGGGTCAGGCCGATGGCCAGCAGCAGCATGCTGCCGTCCAGGTGGGCCAGCTTGGCGTAGTCCACCGGCTGCTGGCGCACGGCGAACAGGCCGAGCAGGGCCACGCCGATGCCGAGCACGCCGCCGACCACACCCACCGCACCGGCTTCCACCAAGCACTGCAGGAAGATCTGGCCGCGGCTGGCACCGAGCGCGCGACGCACGCCGATCTCACCGCTGCGGCGCAGGAACTTGGCGAGCAGCAGGCCCACGGTGTTGACCAGGCACACGCCGAGGAAGCCCAGCGCCAGCCACAGCTGCAGGCGCACATCGCTGGGCACCGCACCGTTGAAGTCCAGCCACTCCATCACGTTGCGCAGGCGCACGTTCGGCGGGCGCTCGAAACGGCCGGCCTCACGCTGCTGGCTGGAGTAGTTCTCAAGGTAGCGGCGGTAGTCGTCGGCCTTGCCCGGGTCCATCTCGGCCCAGTACTGCAGCCAGGTGCAGGGCGCGTTCACCGAATAGCTGTCGCGGTCGGGGTTCTCGCCGAAGCAGTTCATGTTGCCGCTGCTGCCCAGCTTCAGGTCCATCGAGGTCGACATCGGCATCAGCAGGTCTTCATCCTTGCCGTAGCTGCCGGTGGTGAGGTCGAAGAACTGCGGTTCGGGATTCCATTCCTTCATCACGCCGACGATGCGGAAGCTCTGGCCATCCATGCGGATGTCCTTGCCCACGCTGTTGCCGCCCTGGTACAGCTTGTCGTTGAGCGCTTTGGAGATGACCACCACGCGCGCACGGCCATCGTCGTCCTGGCGCGTCCACGCACGGCCGTACTGCATGGGCACGTTGAACATGGGGAAGAAATCAGCCGAAGTCCAGCGCGTATCGATCGAAAACGGCTGCAGGGTGCTGCCATCCGGCTCGATGGTGCCGCCGCCGCCGCTCATCAGCGCCTGCCGCTCTGCCTTGGCTTCGCGCAGCAGGGCCTCGCCATCGAAGCGGGTCATCTGGCTGTTGGGCTCTTCGCCAGGCACGTAGCCGCCGCGACCCGCCGGGTCAAGCTGCACGTAGAACAGGCGATCGCTCTTGTCCGGGATCGGATCGCCGGAAAGCACATGGAAGACGGTCAGCGTGGTCATCGAGGCACCGATGCCCAGCGCGATGGCAACCACCATCAGTGCGGTCAGGACCTTGTTGCGGCGGAAGCTGCGCGCCGCCAGTCGGGCGTAGTAGGCGAACATGGTCGGGCCCTCACTCGTTGACGGCGACGATGCGGCGCGGGGTGGCCAGCACCGGCTCACGCACCAGGTCGGTCACCTGGCCATCGACGATGTGCACGTTGCGCTGCGCACGTGCGGCCAGTTCCGGGTCATGGGTGACCATGACGATGGTGGTGCCGGCGGCGTTGATCTCTTCCAGCAGTTCCATCACGCCACGCGCCATCTGTGTGTCCAGGTTGCCGGTCGGTTCGTCGGCCAGCAGCAGGCGCGGGCTGCCGGCCAGGGCGCGGGCGATGGCGGCGCGCTGTTGCTGGCCGCCGGAGAGTTCATTGGGATAGTGCTTCATGCGCGAACCCAGGCCGACCTGGCTCAGCGCTTTCTCGATGCGCTCGCGGCGTTCGCCGGCGCCCATCTTGCGGTAGCGCAGCGGTACGTCGACGTTGTCGAACAGGTTCAGGTCGGGGATCAGGTTGAAGCCTTGGAAGATGAAGCCGATCTTCTGGTTGCGCATGCGGCTGCGGGCATCGTCGCCCAGCGTGCTGACGTCCTGGCCGTCGAGCATGTAGGTGCCGCTGGTGAAGGTTTCCAGCAGGCCGGCGATGTTGAGGAAGGTGGTCTTGCCGGAACCGGACGGGCCGGTGACGGCGACGAACTCACCTTCCTTGACCTGCAGTTCCAGCGAGCGCAGTGCGTGGGTTTCCACCTGTTCGGTACGGAAAACCTTGGCGACCGAACGCATTTCAAGCATGTACATGGGGTGTCCTCTCTCCAGGATGTGTCAGTTGACGGAGACGCGTTCGGCGTCCTTGAACAGGTCGCTGCCGGAGACCACGATGCGGTCGCCCGGCTGCACACCCGACTTGATTTCCACTTCGCCCAGGCTGCTGACGCCCAGCTCCACCGGTCGGCGCACCGCGGTGCGGCCGTCCATCACGTAGGCCACGCCGTTGCCCTGTTCGACGAACGGGCCACGCTCGACCTTCATCACGTTCCTGCGCGTATCGAGCAGCACGCGCACCGACATGCGCTGGCTCTGGCGCAGGCCTTCCGGCTGCGCGGCGGCAAAGCGCACGCGGGCGTTGACCTCGCCGTTGACCACTTCCGGCGAGACCGCGCTGATCTCACCGGGGAACGGCTTGCCGTTGCCGCCGGTCAGCTGCGCAGGCATGCCGATGGCCAGGTCACGGGCGAAGCTCTCCGGCACCTTGATCTCCACCTCGAACTTGGACAGGTCGACCACGCCCAGCACCGGCGCGTTGGCCGCCAGGTTGGTGGCCTGGGTGGCCTGCACCTGGCCGACCTGGCCGTCGAACGGGGCGCGCAGGGTCAGCGCATCCACCTGGCGCTGCACTTCGGCCACCACCGCCTTCTGGCGGTCGGCCAGCAGGCGCTTGTTGCGCGCGTCGAGGTCGGCGCCCTGGCTCTGCAGTCGCGCATCGGTGGTGGCGTTGGCCAGGGTGATGTCGGCCTTCTTCAGGCTGTCCTGGGCCTTGGCGAGGTCGATCTGCGGCACCGCGCCGCCGTCGTAGCCGCGCTGGTAGCGCTGCAGGTCACGGTCGGCGGCCTGCCGTTCGATGCTGGCCTGGTCGGTTTCCTTGCGCGACTTGGCGCGGGCGAGGGTGGCGTCCAGCGCGGCGCGGCTGGCCTCCGCTTCCAGGCCGGCCAGGGTGGCCTGTTCCTGGGCCAGCTTGCTGCGCAGTTCCGGGCTGTCGATGATCGCCAGCTCCTGGCCCTTCTTGACCACGTCGCCGGCCACCACCTTCAGGTCCACCGTACCCGCGGAAATGGCGTACAGGGTCGGGCTGTTCGCGGCGATGACGCGGCCGTCGGCGGCGATGTCGCGCACCAGGTCACCGCGCTGCACTTCGGCGATGCGCACCCGGCTGCTGTCGAAGGAGCGGCTGGCATTGGACCAGGCATGCACCGCCCAGCCGAGGGCGGCCAGCAGGGCGACTGCACCCAGGGCCGGCCAGCGGTAGCGCTGCCAGGCCGCACGGGGGGCGCTGGCGGAGGGGGCGGAAACGATCTGGTCCTGGGCAGAGGTGTCGCGGATCATCGGGTGCATGCCTGGCGGTGGTGACAGGGTTAAAGCATGCTCCGTGCCAACTTTATTCCATTTGTTTTCAGTTACTTGCGTTTGGGTTGCGGGTGTCCGGGTGTCCGCGGACACCGCTGCGGACACTTTCATTAAGCGGACAGGAGGGACGGAGTGGACACCCACGCTAGAATGCGGCGACCGTCTTCAAGGAAATGCGCGACATGTGTGGAATCGTAGGAGCGATCGCTGATCGCGATGTGGTGCCGGTGCTGATCGAAGGACTGAAGCGGCTGGAGTATCGCGGCTACGATTCGTCCGGCATCGCGGTGATCGACCATGCCGAGCGTGCTGACGTGCGCCGCGTGCGCCGTACCGGTCGTGTCTCGGAAATGGCCACTGCCGCCGAGGCGGAAGGTTTCAATTCCCAGCTGGGCATCGGCCATACCCGCTGGGCCACCCATGGCGGGGTGACCGAGGCCAATGCCCACCCGCACATCAGTGCCGGCGTGGCGCTGGTGCACAACGGCATCATCGAGAACCACGAAGAGCAGCGCGAGAAGCTGCGCGCGCTGGGCTACACCTTCGAGTCGCAGACCGATACCGAAGTGATCGCCCACCTCATGCACCACCACCTGAAGGGCGGCGACAGCCTGCTGGGCGCGCTGCAGCGCACGGTGAAGGAACTGACCGGCGCCTATGCGCTGGCCGTGGTCAGCCGTGCCGAGCCGGACCATTTCGTCTGCGCGCGCATGGGCTGCCCGCTGCTGGTCGGCCTGGGCGAAGGCGAGAACTTCGTCGCCTCCGACGTCTCGGCGGTGATCTCGGCCACCCGCAAGGTGATCTTCCTGGAAGAAGGCGACACCGCCGACATCCGCCGCGATGGCGTGCAGGTGTTCGACGAGCACGACCAGCCGGTCGAGCGCGACGTGCACCTGTCCGACGTGTCGCTGGCCTCGCTGGAGCTGGGCCCGTACCGCCACTTCATGCAGAAGGAAATCCACGAGCAGCCGCGTGCGCTGGGTGACACCATTGAGGCGGCGATCGATGCCGGTGGCTTCCCGGCCGAGCTGTTCGGCAAGAATGCCGAGGCCGTGCTGGCCGGCATCGAAGGCGTGCAGATCCTGGCCTGTGGTACCAGCTACTACTCGGGCCTGACCGCGCGCTACTGGATCGAATCCATCGCCGGCCTGCCGTGCAGCGTGGAAATCGCCAGCGAGTACCGCTACCGCGCCGCGTATGCCAACCCCAGGCACCTGATCGTGACCATCTCCCAGTCCGGCGAAACGCTGGATACGATGGAAGCGCTGAAGTACGCCAAGTCGCTGGGCCACACGCACACGCTGTCGATCTGCAACGTGCCGGAGAGCGCGATTCCGCGTGCCAGCGAACTGGTCTGCTACACCCGCGCTGGTGCCGAGATCGGCGTGGCGTCGACCAAGGCCTTCACCACCCAGCTTGCCGCGCTGTTCCAGCTGACCGTGGTGCTGGGCAAGCTGCACGGCCGCGTCGATGCCGCGCAGGAAGCGGATTACCTGGAGCAGCTGCGCTTCCTGCCGGGCAGCGTGCAGCACGCGCTGAACATGGAGCCGCAGATCGCGGCGTGGGCCGAGCGCTTCGCCCGCAAGAGCAGCGCGCTGTTCCTGGGCCGTGGCCTGCATTACCCGATCGCGCTGGAAGGCGCGCTCAAGCTCAAGGAAATCTCCTACATCCACGCCGAGGCCTACCCGGCCGGTGAGCTCAAGCACGGGCCGCTGGCGCTGGTGGACGAGGACATGCCGGTGGTGGTGATCGCGCCCAACGACAGCCTGCTGGAAAAAGTGAAGTCGAACATGCAGGAAGTGCGCGCCCGCGGTGGCGAGCTGTTCGTGTTTGCCGACCAGGACAGCAACTTCAACGAGTCCGAAGGCGTGCATGTCATCCGCACCCCGCGCCACGCCGGCGTGCTCAGCCCGATCGTGCACACCATTCCGGTGCAGTTGCTGGCGTACCACACCGCGCTGGCGCGCGGCACCGACGTGGACAAGCCGCGCAACCTGGCCAAGAGCGTTACGGTGGAGTAAGGCCGTTCGGGCCAATGGTCGCCGGGGACGGCCCGGCGCTACCAGGACACCGTAAACATCGGTAGCGCCGGGCCATGCCCGGCGGGAGCGGTGCGCTGGCGACGCTCCCTTCTCCTCGCGCCTGCCCGGCCCGGCACATCGCGGCACTTGATCGGTCTGACTGAAGGCACTAGCCTGAAGCCAACACACCCGCCACGCCTCTGACGCGCACCGTCGCGACACGCTCAAATTGGCGGGTTTTTTTATGCCCGCTGTTGGGTTTGTCAGAGTGACCCGATACGTAAAGCCGCCTCTTTCTGTGAGCCGCCTGGCGCGTGTGCAAGGCTTCGGCGCCGACACCGGATGGGATACGCATCCGTTGTGGCGCCCATGACGGACCGGGGGTAGCGCCGGGCCATGCCCGGCGGAATGCCCTCAGGCCGCATGCACCTGCACGTCCACATATTCGGACAACCCGCGGCAGGCCAGTAGCAGGCCTTCGCGCACGTCGTTGCCGACCTGCTGCGCTTCGTCGCCATCCACGCGGACGCGCTCGCTGGCATGCAGCAGTTCCAGCAGCACGGTCAGTCCGGCGTTTGCCCGGTTGATGCGCGCCAGCGCCATGCACTGCCCCGCGCTGCGCCCGTTGCGCTGCAGAGGCTGGCCATCGGCGGCTTCCACCTGGCGGATGCGCCGCAGGCTACCCAGCAGGGTGATGCCATCATCGGTCTGCTGGGCGGCAAGGGTGGTTTCCAGCGGCTGGGCGAGCTCATCGGGCAGCGCGTTGGCGGCCTCACCCAGGGTGGCGAACAGATACGGGTATCGCGTGGTGCTCATGGCGGCTTCCTCATGCATGCGGCAAAGGAACCACCCCGCTTAACGGCGAGGGTGGCGGACGGTGCGTGGTTGCAATACCGGTGAACAACCTGGCGAAAAGCCGGCGGGCACGAGGCCCCCACGCACCGCCCGCCATAGGTGCGCGGGCAGAATGCCTGCCGACGCCACCCATAGAGGATGGCGCCGACAGACAAGCGTAACTGCTAGGTAGTTCAAACGGGATTGCAAGCCCGTGCCACCCGTTTTCGGTGGCGGTCCATGTTTCGCATGGATGGCCTTGGCCGCCAATGAGAAAAGTTGGAAAGTTCGAAAGTGTTGTAACCAGGCGATTTGTTGCAGGCAGAGGGTGTGGCGAGCCGATTGCGACGCTCCCTGCCGACATGGCACCATCTGCGCACGCTGCTGCACGCATCACGGAGGAGGGCGCCGACAGACACGCGTGACCGCCGCCCGTGCCACCACAGTGCGCGGGTGTCCACGGCGGCGAGCCCTTCCTGCTCTCGACCAGGTCAGCAACTTCATAAGATCAAGAGGCGTGCGTGTAACCCGCTCCTCGCATTGATGCGGACAGAAACTGCTCAGCCGGGCCAAGGGCATGCCAGTGGAACAAGGAATGGCCGAGCGTGGCAGGGCAAAGGCGCTGTAGCCTTCGCTTGTCTTCGCTGCTCGGTTCTACCTGCGCTTGTGGGCACGTTGCTCAGGGGAGCTGGGGTCCTTCAGTTCGCTGTACCCAACGTGTTGGCCGACGTGGAAGGGATCATCTGCGGATCTCGAAGATCCGCGTCTCCGTCATCTTGATGTGGCAATCAATGACATCAACGCGGTCCAGCGTGTCTTCTGTATCATCTGATTCGAGGTTGATCGTTCCGCATTGATCTGTCTTTGACGTTATCCAGTCGCGTTGTGTAGCAAGTCCAGTTGCCTGCAGGTCTTTGGGAAGTATCCGCCAAAGCTTGTTCAGCTCCCCATCTCTGGCGTGATAGCGCTTCAGTGCATCCTGCAGTATCAGGTGGCGGCCGTTGACGGCGAGTGTCGTGATGATGTGCAGCGACCATGGGCCATTGAAATCGGACTGATGGACCTTGATGGATCCTCCGTCAATTTCGCGGGCATTGAACGAGAATTCCTCAAAATAAACTGAGCTGTCGCCAAAACGTCCCTTTCCGTTGTCGAGAACGCGCATCTTTTGATATTGATTTCTCTTCATAACGTCCGAAACCTGGGCGGGGATTTCAATCTTGAGCAATGCCCGGCAACGCAGAGTTCTCTGCCTGGTCCCATCTCTGGAATCACTCGCGGCAACGGTCTCGACCTGTTCCAGCGTGATTGGAGTGGAGCCAAGCTGGTCGGAGTATGCAGCGAGAGGCTTGTTGTCGAGTTTGGATGGTGGATATATGTAGTCGCTGTACGTGTATCCGCTGGCGGTGCGACGAATGCTCTCGATTGCGGCTGTCAGGACATCTTCGCGATTGCACCTCAGTTCTTTGGGATTGCCATCTTTTCCTGTGCATCCGGAAGTGAGCGTTGAGCTTGCGATGGCGGTCAGAAGCAGTAGTTGACGGGTATTCATGGTCTAGGTGCTGATCTTCATAATTTGGAGTTTTCGGCGCATTGGCACATGCATCGAAGGACTGTGCGGAGGCCGAGATCGCCTGTGCTGCCGGGGCTCTCGTCGAATCAACGCTCGTTTGAACTTCGGTCCTTTGGCAAGGGGAATTGCGCGCGCAGATTGCGAGGAGGGCGCCAACACCGGCCGAGGTGCTGTGCCGTAGCTTGTAGTGAAGCTCGGGAGCTGACGGGGCAGATGCTGCTGGCGTTGGATGGAAAAAGGGAGAAGGCGTCGTGGGGGTGTTGAAAGCGACAGAATGCGCAGTCATCTTCTCGCTCGCCTGAGTGACTCAGTATCGAGGCGCAGTCGCTTCGGAAACCTTGGTGAGGCGGGTCATGCCCTGTCAGACTGAGCAAGAAAAGGCGACGACCGCCACCTTTTTTCATTCCAACATGGCACCATCTGCGCACGCCGCTGCCCGCATCACGGAGGATGCATGCGCCACCTCTCGCATTTCGATCTGCTTGCCAACCTGCGCAATGGCCGCAGTGTCGAGCAGTTGCTGTCTGGGCGACGGGAGGGCGATGTCGAGGTGATCCGCTTTCTGGGCATCGACCGGGACCGGGATGGCCGCTGGACTGTGCGGCTGTATGAGGTGGCCGACGTGGGGACGCCGGACTATCTGGATCTGTACAGCTTCCCGGACGTGTCGGAGGATCCGGAGGATCTGCCGAGCGCGACCTTTTCAAGCGTCGAGCCCGCGCTTGAGTACGCGTGCAGCGCGCTGGGCGCGGACCTGCAGCGCTTCGTGAATCAGGGCGTGGCCGAATCGGAGTACATCGACGCCTACCACCTGCAGTGGTGAGGCTGACCAGGTTTCATTCCGCGTGCATGGCACGCATAACAGGGGGCTGTAGATGAGCAAGTGGCACGTGGTTGCAATGGCGGCGGCGATCAGCCTGCTGTCCGGGTGTGCGAGTGTTCCGATGTCGGACAAGGGCCAGGTAGACGTGGCCAAGAGCTTCCCGGTTCCGGAGGAGGGCAAGGCGGGCGTGTACGTGTACCGCAACTCCTTCGTCGGCCAGGCGCTGAAGAAGGATCTGCGCATCGATGGCGAGTGCCTGGGTGAGACGGCCAACAAGGTGTTCTTCTACACCCTGGTGCCGGGCAACCAGGAGCACGTGATCTCCACCGAATCGGAGTTCTCGCCCAACGACGTCAAGCTGTACACCGAAGCGGGGCGCAACTACTTCATCCAGCAGTCGATCAAGATGGGCGTGTTCGTCGGTGGTGCCAAGCTGACGGTGATGCCTGAGGCCGAGGGCCGCCGCGAGGTGGCGCAGCTGAGCCTGGCCCAGCGCGGGCGTTGTTCGAAGTGAGGTAGGCGAGCCATTTCGAGGTGGCGATGGCGGATGGGCCATCGCCACCGGACCGCGTACCCTGCTGTCTCCGTAGCGGCATCAAGGATCGATTCCGTATGAACACCCTCTGGCACCGCGCGACCCTGCTGTTGCTGCTGGCCTGCGCCACACCCGCGCTGGCACAGACCGCACGCAAGCCCTCGGCGTATGAGCATCGCCCTGACGCGGCACAGCAACCGGCCGAAGGGCCGGACTATCTTCCGCGCATCGACAGCCGCGCACAGTTCATGCAGATGGCCCGCGTCTACAACGCCGGCACGGCGCTGGAAATGCCGCATCTGATCTTCGTCATCGACCGGCGCGAGAACGGGCGCATCTACTACGTCAACACGCGCCGCCACGGTCTGCACGAGCAGTTCGTGCGCCAGCAGCGGCTGCTGCGCTCGATGGACAAGGCCACGTTGAACGCGCAGTACCGTGACCCGCAGCGACGCTTCCTGTTCGGCACGGTGGCCTGGCAGCGGGATCTGCCGGGATACACCTATGAATTCTGGGAAGGCGACCAGCTGACCGCGCCGCTGTTGCGCGAGGCCGATGCAGTGCTGCGCGCCTCGTTCGCCGATCCCATCCGCTTCAAGACCAATTCCACCGCGCATGAGCAGCTGGCGGGCGAGATGAAGCTGGCCTACGTCAGCCAGGAGGCCCTGCTGCGTGAGCAGCGCTTCCTGCCGCTGAACACCGGGCAGGCGGAGGGGCGCCTGCGCATCGTCCGCACGGAGGCGCAGCTGGCCACGCTGTCGCCGCGCGATATCCCGGTGGTGGATGAGGTGCCGATCGCGCTGGCGCCAGTCGCCGGGCTGGTGACGCAGCGGCCGTCGACCCTGCTGTCGCACGTCAACCTGCTGGCCAAGGGCTGGGGCATTCCCAACGTCTACGTGCGCGATGCGCAGGACGCGCTGCGCCAGTACGACGGGCGCTGGGTGGCGCTGGAGGTGACTGGCAGCGACTACCGGGTGACCCCGCTGGCGCGGCCGGCACGCACGCCCTCTGCCACTGCCGCACGCCCTGTGCAGCGCAGCCTGCCGCGCCCGGACCTCGCCGTGGTGGCGCTGAAGCCGCTGCAGGCGCTGCGTGCGCGTGACAGCACGTACTGCGGGGTGAAGGCGGCCAACCTCGGCACGCTGCGGGCGGTGCTGCCACCGGCAGCACGGGTGCCCGATGGCTTCTGCATTCCGTTCTCGCAGTACCAGGCCATGCAGCAGCGGCTGCAGGTGCCGCAACGTCTGCGCGAACTGCAGCAGCGGCCGGGGTTCAACAGCGATCCGGCGGTGCGCCGTGATGCACTGGCGTCGCTACGCGCGCAGATCGAGAACGCGCCCGCCGATGCCGCCTTCGTGCGTACGCTGGAACGCCAGTGGCGCGACCAGTTGAAGGGCGCGCCGGTGTTCGTGCGCAGCTCGTCCAACGCCGAGGATCTGCCGGGTTTCAGCGGGGCTGGGCTGTACACCACGGTGCCCAACGTGACCCGCATGGAGGCGGTCGCCAAAGCGGTGCAGACGGTCTGGGCGTCGGTCTACAACTTCGAGGCCTACGAAGCGCGCACGGCGGCGGGACTGCCACAGGATGCGGTGGCGATGGCCGTGCTGGTGCAGGTGGCCGCGCCATCGGACAGCTCCGGGGTGATGATCACCCGCGATCCCTTCGATGCCGCACGCCGCCACGTCACCTACATCTCGGCCAAGCGTGGGCTGGGCATCCGCGTGGTGGAAGGCAAGCGTCAGGCCGAGCAGGTGATGTACTCGTCCTGGTCGAAGGCAGTCCAGGTGCTGAGCCGTTCGGCCGAAGACACCCAACTGGTGGCGCGTGCGGGTGGCGGTGTGCGCGAGGTGCCGATCACCGGTTCGCGGCAGGTGCTGACCGATGCACTGATCGCACGGTTGGCGCGCATCGGTAGCCGTACCCGGCAGGCACTGGGCGGTGCCGACCAGGACATCGAATGGGCCGTGGTCGGCGATGAGGTACTGATCCTGCAGTCGCGCCCGTATGTGGAAGGTAGCGCGCGCTAGCCCTGCCGGGACAGGGCTGCCGCACCCTCCACGGGTCGCTTACGGTTCCTGGTAGTCGCGCTCGTCGTAGGCGCCATGGACCAGGCAGGTCAGCTGTGCCGATCCATCCTGGGCGATCGACAGCACCCCCATGCTGGTATCGCGCTCGGGCTTCCTGCCCAGCTTGGAGGCGTTGCGCACCGCCGCGGCATTGGCCGAGAGCTTGCTGGTGTAGCTGGCCCCCAGATCACCGTCGGGATCGATGTAGACCGAGAACGAGCGGACCTGCAGCCCGAACACGGTGAACGGCACCGGCGGCTTGATCGGTTCGTCGGTGCCATCCAGGTTGACCGACAGGCCTGCCAGGGCCTTGGCTGCGGCATCCGGGTCCGCGCGGCATTCCAGTGCAGCCTGCAGCGTGGGTGCCAGCTTCTGCCACTGCGCTGCGTCGATGGTCGTTGCGGCATGCGCCGTGGGTGCGGCCAGCAGGGCGGCGAGAATCGGGGCGAACATACGGGTGGGGGTCAACGTCATGGCAGTCATTCCTTTGCGTGGGGGCGGGAATTTTACGCAAAGGCGTGTGGATGAACAGGGCGATATTGCGGCGCAGCATCGAAAGCGTACAATCCGCTTCGGCCAGTCGGCTGCTGTAACCCGCCTCCCGCCGTACCCCCCTGCAACGCACAGTGCCGGGGCATTCCGGGGACGACGCTACGGACCAGCGTACTCCCCAGGACCCACGCGTCCGCATGACCTGCCTGTCCCGCTGTCGGGGCCGGGGCATCGCTGCGCGTGCCTTTCAACCGATCACCTTTTGTTGTCGTCGCCCCCATGTACGGCTTCCGCGCCCTGCGCGCCTCCGCGTTACCCCATCTTCCGACCCTCATCGGCGCCAGCGCCGTGCTGCTGTGGAGCCCGACCCTGGGCATGCTGCGCACGATCAGCGAGATCTTCGGTGCCGTTGGTGGCGCCGCACTGATTTTCACTGCCGCCGCCGTGTTCTCGGCGCTCATCCTGGGCGTGGCGCGACCCTCGCAGCTGCCGCGACGCTACCTGCTGATCGGCGGTGCGTTGTTCATCGGCACCGAGATCTCGCTGTCGCTGTCCATCGGCCTGGCCCACCACCGTGGGCAGGCGCTGGAACTGGTGATGATCAACTACCTGTGGCCGTGCCTGACGGTGCTGCTGACCGTGCTCACCCGCATGCAGCGCGGCAACTGGCTGCTGCTGCCGGCCACCGTGCTGTGCCTGCTGGGCGTGGTGCTGGTCATCACCGGCGAAGGCGCGTGGTCGCCGGCAATGCTGCTGGCCAACCTGCGCAGCAACCCGCTGGCCTATGCCTTGGCGCTGGGCGCCTCCTGCATGTGGGCCACCTACTCGCTGGTGACCAAGCGCATCGGCGGTTCGCGCAACGCGGTGCCGTTGTTCATGATCGCCACCGCCGCGGTGCTGTGGCTGAAGTACGCGCTGGGCGATGCGCCGCCGCTGCACCTGCACTGGGGCGGGCTGGCCCAGGTGGCCGTGTTCGGCCTGCTCACCGCCACCGCCTATTCGTGCTGGAACCATGGGCTGCAGCACGGCAACGTCACCTCGATGGCGATCTTCTCCTACTTCGCCCCGGTGCTGTCGGTGCTGTGGAGCAGCGTGTGGCTGTCGCTGCACCCGGGCATGGGCTTCGTGCAGGGCGTGGCCTGCGTGACTGCAGGCTCGCTGCTGTGCTGGTGGTCGACCCGCGCGCGGCCGTTGCCGGCCCCGGTGCCGCCGCCGGCCGCACACACGGCCTGAGCCTCCGCCTGGCGGCTTGCCGGGCGGGGCTCGACTTCCCTTTGCGGGCAGTCATTTGCGGGTGCCTGCCGCTGTCTTGCTGCACCGCATGATGTGTCAGTTCAATGACGCTGCTACGTTTCGTGTCCCCCGGTGTCATCTCTTGATAGACACCCTCGACCGCCAGTAGCAGTGATTGCAAGGGATTTTCATGACGCACAGGCTGAATCGCAAAAAGACACCGGTTACCTTTGCCGCCAGCGCGCTGGCCAGTGCGGTGTTGCTGGCCCTGGCCGCCCCGGCTGCCGCCCAGGAGGCCACTGCGGCCAACCCCACCGAACTGGATGCGGTGACGGTGACCGGCTACCGCGCCAGCGTGGAAAAGGCGCTGGACATCAAGCGCTCGGAAAAGGGCATGGTCGATGCGATCGTCGCCGAGGACATCGCCAATTTCCCCGATCTCAACCTGGCCGAATCGCTGCAGCGCATCCCCGGCGTGACCATCACCCGCGATGCCGGCGAAGGCCGCAACATTTCCGTGCGTGGCCTCGGCCCGGACTTCACCCGCGTGCGCATCAACGGCCTTGAGGCGCTGACCACCGTCGGTGGTTCCGACCAGTCCGGCGGCACCAACCGCAGCCGTGGCTTCGACTTCAACGTGTTCGCCTCGGACCTGTTCTCGCAGCTGATCGTGCGCAAGACCGCCTCGGCCGACGTGGAAGAGGGCTCGCTGGGCGCCACCGTGGACCTGCGCACCGCCCGTCCGTTCGACTACGACGGCTTCACCTTCGCGGCCAGCGGGCAGGGCAGCTTCAATGATCTTTCCGAGAAGGCCAGCCCGCGTGCGGCTGCGCTGATCGCCGATACCTGGGCCGACGGGCGCTTCGGTGGCCTGCTGTCGGTGGCCTATTCCGAACGCAAGGTGCGCGAGGAGGGCAGCAACACCGGCCGCTGGTACAGCGCCAGCAGCAACGGTGGCTTCAGCCCCAGCTCGCCGTTCACCGCCGGCCTGGCCGATGGCGTGTGGCACCCGTATTTCCCGCGCTACACGCTGCTGGAACACGACCAGAAGCGCCTGGGCGTGACCGCGGCGCTGCAGTGGAAGCCGAGCGACAACACCGAGTTCGCGCTGGACGCGCTGTACTCGAAGATCGATACCGTGCGCAGCGAAAAGTACATCGAGGCGATCTCGTTCGCCTACACCGCGCAGAAGAACAACATGGTGCTGCGCGACGGCTACATCGATCCCACCTCCAACGCGCTGACCTACGCCGTGTTCGATGGGGCCGGCGTGCGTTCGGAACAGCGCCGCGATGAGTGGAGCACCGAGTTCAAGCAGGTGTCGTTGAGCGGCGAGCACCGCTTCAGCGATGCATTCAAGGTAAATCTGCTGGTCGGCCACTCCAAGTCCGAGCACGCCAATCCGGTGCAGACCACGCTGATCATGGACAAGGCCAATGTGTCCGGCTACAGCTATGACTTCCGCAACAGCGTCACCCACCCGGTCTTCAACTACGGCATCGACCCCACCGACGCCAATGGCTGGACCCTGGCCGAAGTGCGCCTGCGCCCGCAGTACGCCAGCAACAGCTTCGACAACGGCGCGCTGGATTTCACCTGGAACTTCGGCCCGGCGTTCACCCTGCGGGGCGGCCTGCTCGCCAAGGACTACACGTTCGACACCAGCGAGTATCGCCGGCAGAGCGAAACCGTGGTGCCGGCCTTCGCCGATGGCAGCTACACCGTGCCGGCGGCATTGGTGGACATCGCCCGCCTGGGCGGCGTGGCCGGTTCGCCCGATGCCTGGGCCGTACCCGACCTGGCCGCGTTGTCGCAGCTGCTGGGCATCTACAGCGGGCAGGGCATCTACCAGCTGTACGAACGCAACGCGACCCGCCGCAGCGTGGAAGAACGTGACCGCGGCGCGTGGCTGATGGGCGAGTTCGGCTTCGATGTTGGCAGCGTGCCGGTGTCGGGCAATGTGGGCGTGCGCCGGGTCAAGACCACCCAGTCCTCCACCGGTTATTCCACGGTGGATGGCGCGATGGTGCTGACCCATGTATCGCGTGACTACACCGATACGCTGCCGTCGTTGAACCTGGTGGCCGAGCTGGCGCCGGACCTGATGTTGCGCTTCGGTGCAGCCAAGGTGATGGCGCGCCCGGGCCTGTCCTCGCTGACCCCGGGCACGACGCTGAGCCTGTCCAGCGGCCACCGCTTCGTCAACGGCGGCAACCCGAACCTGGACCCGATCCGTGCACGCACGCTGGACCTGGGCGTGGAGTGGTACTTCCAGGAAGGTGGCCTGCTCGGCCTGGCGCTGTTCCACAAGGACATCGAAAGCTTCGTGCAGGGCACCAGCACGGTCATGCCGTTCACTGCCAGTGGCCTGCCGGCCAGCCTGCTCGACGGCACCGGCGTGTCGCCGAACGAGGATTTCACCTTCACCCGTCCGTTGAACACGCCCGGTGGCGACCTCAAGGGTGCCGAGTTCAATTACGTGCAGCCCTTCAGCTTCCTGCCGGGGCGCTGGAGCAACCTGGGCCTGCAGCTGAACTATACCTGGGTCGATTCGCAGATCCAGTACCTGACCTCCACCGGTGCGGCCTCGCTGAAGACCGACCTGACCGGGCTGTCGAAGAACTCGTACAACAGCACGCTGTTCTACGAAGGCGAGCAGCTGGGCGCGCGCGTGTCCTACACCCATCGTGATGGCTACTACACCCAGGTGCCGGCCAGCGTGGCCGGCTTCAGCTTCCACGGCATGGATGCGGTGGACACGGTGGACGCCTCGATCAGCTGGAAGATCGACGACCATCTGGAAATCAGCCTGGAAGGCATCAACCTGACCAATGAAACCAGCAACGAGTGGGTGGGTACCTCGGCGTGGAAACTGCCGCTGACCTATACCCAGACCGGCCGCGAATTCCTGCTCGGCCTGCGCTACAAGTTCTGATCGTTGCCCCTGGATCGCGGCCGGCTCGCAACGCCGGCCGCACTTCGTCCCTCTTGCCCGCAGGACGCCGCATGCCGCAGCTACGCCGATTCTCCCTCCCCCTGGCCGGCCTGCTGGTGCTGGCTGCACTGCCCGCCGCCGCGCGCGACTGGGTGGTGGCCGCCGATGGCAGCGGTGACTACCGCAGCGTGCAGGCGGCTATCGATGCGGTGCCCGATGGCAACCGCACGCGCCAGGTCATCGTGCTGCGCGAAGGGCTGTACCGCGGCGTGGTGAAGGTGCCGAAGGAAAAGACCCGGGTGACCTTGCGCGGCGCCGGCGCTGGCGCGTCCATCCTCAGCTGGAACAACTACGCCGACCTGGTCGACCCGGCCACCGGCAAGGCGATGCGCACCAGTGGCTCGGCCACGGTGTACGTGTATGGCGATGAGTTCATCGCCGAAGACCTGACCATCGAGAATACCGCCGGCAACGTCGGACAGGCACTGGCGCTGTATGCCGCACCGCCGCGCGGCGGCTTCCGCAACGTGCGCCTGCTTGGCAACCAGGACACGCTGTACACGCACGAAGGCAGCGTGCTGCACTTCAAGGACTGCTACATCGAAGGCACGGTGGACTTCATCTTCGGTGCGGCCATCGCGCTGTTCGATGACTGCACCGTCGTGTCCAAGGGCACGCTGGGCTGGGTCACCGCGGCATCCACGCCGGAAGGGCAGCGCTTCGGTTACGTGTTCCGTCGCGCGCTGTTGCGCGGCGAAGGCGTGGGCACCGCCTATCTGGGCCGGCCGTGGCGGCCGTTCGCGCGCACGGTATTCCTGCAGTCCAACCTGGGCCCGCACATCGTGCAGGCCGGCTGGCACAACTGGGACAAGCCCGATGCCGAACGTACCACTTACTATGGCGAGTTCGGCAGCGTCGGTGCCGGTGCCTCACCGGAAGAACGCGTGGCGTGGTCCCATCACCTGTCCGGTGACGAGGCCGCGCTGTACACCACCGAGGCGGTGCTCGGCAGCTGGCGACCGTTCCCCTGACTTTGCACGGTCGGGCGGTTGCGCGTGCGTCGGCCGCGCGGGTGCGAACTTGAGCGGCTTGAAAAGGCTGTATTCAGCGCCGGTTTTGCCGCAGGTGCGATTCTCGGAATCGTCGACAGGTTCCACGACGAAGCGTCCCATCGGTGCCGGTAGTGGCCGCGCGGGGCAGTCGTAGAATCGAATCGTCCGAGGCCCCTGCGGGTTTTCCTTCACCGGCCTCGTTCGCGTTGCAGCACCGTGCCAGCCCAGGCAGTCCCGTGCCGGCACCGTGCGCCAGACGTGCGCTGAAAGGTCTGTTCCCGGGGAGGGGGCGATTCGGAAGAGCACACTTTTTGACTTCAGTGACCTGCACCAGGAAACAAGAATGAACGTCCGCGAACTCCTGCAATCCAAGAAAGAAGCTGTCATCACCATCGATTCGGAAGACACCATCGGTGCCGCCGCCCACAAGATGAGCGCGAATAAAATCGCTGCCCTGGTGGTGCTCAAGGACGGTGTGCCGGTCGGCATCATTTCCGAGAAGGACATCGTGCGCAGCCTGGCCGACGACGGCCCGCAGGCCGGCCGCCGGGTGATCTCCACCGTGCCGACCACCGGCCTGGAAGGTATCGCGCCGGAGGCCACCCTGAAGCAGGCCATGTCGCTGATGACGTACTCGCGTCGCCGCCACCTGATGGTCACCGATGGCAACACGCTGGTCGGCATCCTCAGCCTGGGCGATATCGTGAAGAACCTGCTGGGCGAGCTGGAGCTGGAAAAGGCTGTGCTGCAGGACATCTACATGGCCGCCCACTGAGGCGACCGTGCAGGACGGACGAAGCCGGGCATTGCCCGGCTTCTTCGTTGATGGCGCCGGGTCACGCCCGACTCATTCGTTGGTAGCGCCGGGCCATGCCTGGCGAGCGCGCAGCGCAGCAGTCAGAAGCTGACCGTCACCGAGTCGGCGCTGTAGGTCGCCGGGCCGTGGTAGACCGCTTCGATGTTGTTACCATCCGGGTCGAGCACGAAGGCGCCGTAGTAGCCCGGGTGGTAGGGCCGCTCGCCCGGCGCGCCGTTGTCGGTGCCACCCGCCGCCAGTGCAGCAGCGTGGAAGGCATCAACCGTGGCCGCATCACGCGCCTGGAATGCCAGGTGATGGCGTCCGGTCAGCTGGCCGGCGGCGGCTTCGCTGCTGGCGGTGGAAATGAACAGTTCGTCGGCCCAGAAATAATCCGGGCCTTCGCCGGCGATGGGGATGGCTATGGCATCGAACACAGCCTGGTAGAAGCGGCGGCTGGCGGCCAGGTCACGCACCACCAGCTGCACGTGGTCGATCAGGCGCCCGCGATGCAGTTCCATCGTTTCCATGCGTACCTCCTCAGAAGGGGACCGCTCTGGTAGCGCCGGGCCATGCCCGGCGAGCGCCTGGTGCGGCCGGTCAGGCGTTGGCGATGATCTCGACCCAGTAACCGTCCGGGTCCTTGATGAAAGCAATGTTCTTCATGCGGCCATCGGTCAGGCGCTTCTGGAACGGCACGCCGAGGTCTTCGAAGCGCTGGCAGGCCGATTCCAGTTCCGGCACCGACACGCAGATGTGGCCGAAGCCGCGCGGGTCGCTGTTGCCGTCGTGGTAGACCGGGCCATCCTGGATCTCGGTGCCGTGGTTGTGGGTCAGTTCCAGCACGCCCGGCAGGCCGGCCATCCACACGCGGCGGGTGGCATCGTCTTCCGGCACGGCCACGCCGGCCGGCACGTAGGCGAGGAAGTACAGGCTGAACTGGGCTTCGGCGAAATCACGCTTGTCGATCAGCTGGTAACCGAGCACGCGGGTGTAGAAGTCCAGCGAGGCGGTGATGTCCTTGACCCGCAGCATGGTGTGGTTGAACACGAAGCCGTGGGTTTCGGCCGGGGCCTGGGCAGCCACGCCGGGAATATCGCGCAGGGCGGGAAGGGTCATGGGGGAAGGTCCTTCAGACAGGGCCGTGATGGCCGGATGGGGTCATTCTACCGGCCGCCACCTGACGGCACTGCGACGTACAATGGACGGATCGCACCGTTCCGTCCTGACAACGATTGCCCGCCATGTCGCAGCGTGAATGGGTGGCCGCCGCCATCCGCAAGATCGAAGCCGATTTCAACCGTTCCGCCGATACCCACCTGATCCCGCTGGCACTGCCCGGGTTCGAGGGCATCGACGTGTACCTCAAGGATGAATCGAGCCATCCCACCGGCAGCCTCAAGCACCGCCTGGCGCGCTCGCTGTTCCTGTATGCGCTGGCCAATGGCTGGCTGCGCGAGGGGCGGCCGGTGATCGAGGCGTCCAGCGGCTCGACCGCGGTGTCCGAAGCCTACTTCGCGCGCCTGCTCGGCCTGCCGTTCATCGCGGTGATGCCGGCCACGACCTCGCCGGAAAAGATCGCCGCGATCGAATTCCACGGCGGCCGCTGCCACCTGGTCGAGCGCGCCTGCGACCTCAACTGCGATTCGGAACGGCTGGCCCGCGAGACCGGCGGCCATTTCATGGACCAGTTCACCTACGCCGAACGGGCCACCGACTGGCGCGCCAACAACAACATCGCCGAATCCATCTTCAAGCAGATGGCCGAGGAGCCCAGCCCGATCCCCGAGTGGATCGTGTGCAGCCCCGGCACCGGCGGCACCGCGGCCACCCTCGGCCGCTATGTCAGCTACCGCCGGCATGACACCCGCATTCTCTGCGCGGACCCGGAAGTCTCGGTGTTCTTCGAGGGTTACCGGGCGGCCGTGGCAGGCGAGCTGGACTGGCGCGGGCTGACCTGCAGCGGCGGTTCGCGGGTGGAAGGCATCGGCCGGCCGCGGGTGGAATCGAGCTTCATCCCGACCAGCGTCGATGCGATGGTGAAGGTGCCCGACGCACTCAGCCTGGCGGCGATGCGCCACGTCAGCCGCCAGATCGGGCGTCGCGTCGGCGGGTCCACCGGCACCAACTTCATCGGCGTGCTGCAGGCCGCGCAGTGGATGCGCGAGGCTGGGCACCAGGGCAGCATCGTCAGCATCCTGTGCGATGCCGGCGAGCGCTATGCGCACAGTTACTACGACCCGGCGTGGTACGGCCGCCAGGGCATCGACGTGGACGGCGCCGACGTGCAGCTGGCCGCGGCCGTGGCCGGGCAGGGCCTGCCCGCATTGCCGTGGTGCAGCCTGGAAGCGTTGTAAGGCAGGCGGATGCGCGTCATCTGTGGAGAGCCGACCGGTAGAGTCGACTGTCAGTCGACTGCTCTCCGTTCAGATCGCGAAAATCCCGCGTTGCACGCGAATAGTCGACCAACGGTCAACTCTACCGATCATCATTCGCTCTCCGCGCGCCCGCCGCGCTCAATACCCCGCATCCATGAACGCATCGAGCAGGATGTCACGCAGGGCATCGGGCAGCGCCTCGATGTCCATCGCGCGGTCATCCAGGTGCAGGTGCGGGTCCAGCACGCTGGCGCGGCCCTGGGCCAGCGCCGTCAGCCACAGCAGCACGCAGATCACGAACTCACGCTCGTGGCCCGGCTGCAGTCGGCTGGCACCGCGTTCGATCACTTCGAACGGGTACCACTCCTGCGTCTCGCTGAGCCGGCCTCCCTGGCGTTGCAGAGCCTTCAGCTGGGCCAGGTGGCGCGGTGCATCGTCGCCCGCATCGCACAGCGCGGCGATCCAGGACAGCTCGTCCGTGGTGGCGGTCAGCGCCAGTGAACAGGCCGATGACGCGGTGGTGCTTGGAGCCAGACCTTCCATGTGGGGCTTCCTCGTGACGTACCGCTGCGGTCTCCCCCGCAGTGCCAGCTTCGGCGCGGACCCGTAAGGCCGACGTGAATGCCGGGATTCCGTGGAAAGCTCCATCCACCCATGGCGTGGATCTACTGGGGATACCCCTTGTCTGGCGGTGCGGCCAGCGCCATATGGACAGGGATGCCCGCCTGCCGGGCCCGTTTCCTGGAGATCTGCCGTGACCGTTGCCAACCCCCTGCTCGATGCTTCCGGCCTGCCGCCCTTCGAGGCGATCCGCCCCGAGCACGTGGCGCCGGCGCTGGATGTGCTGCTGGCCGACGCCGAAGCAGCCGTCAAAACGGCCGAGCAGGTGCAGCCGGTGCGCTGGGAGACCTTCGTGACGCCGCTGGACGATGCCACCGAACGCCTGTGGCGCGCCTGGGGCCTGGTCGGCCACCTGCAGGGCGTGGTCAACACCCCCGAGCTGCGCGAGGCCTACAACAGCAACCTGCCGCGGGTGACCCGCTTCGCCAGCGCGCTGGGCCAGAACCTGGCGCTGTACCGCCAGTACCAGGCGCTGGCCGCCAGCCCGGAAGCGGCCAGCTTCGACGAGGCCCGCCGCAAGGTGCTGGACAACACGCTGCGTGATTTCCGCCTGGGCGGTGCCGAACTCGACGCCGACGCCCAGCAGCGTTTCGCCGCGATCAAGGAAGAGCTGTCGGCACTGTCGGCGAAGTTCTCGCAGAACGTGCTCGACGCCACTGATGCCTGGTCGCTGATCGTGGAAGACGAAGCGCGCCTGGCCGGCGTGCCGGACGACGTCAAGGCCGCCGCCCGCGCCGCCGCTGAAAAGGACGGCAAGCCCGGCTGGAAACTGACCCTGCAGATGCCGTGCTACCTGCCGGTGCAGACCTGGGGTGAAGACCGCGACCTGCGCGAGATCCTGTACCGCGCCAGCGCGCAGCGTGCATCCGAATTCGGCGATGAAGCGCTGGACAACGGCGGCAACATCGACCGCATCCTCGCCCTGCGCGCCGAACTGGCCGCGCTGCTGGGCTTTGCCTCCTACGCCGATTATTCGGTGGCCACCAAGATGGCGCAGGACCCGGCCGAAGTGCTGGCCTTCCTGCGTGACCTCGCGGCGCGTGCCAAGCCGTTCGCCGGCAAGGACCGCGCCGAGCTGGAACACTTCGCTCGTGAACAACTGGGCATCGACAGCCTGCAGGCCTGGGACCTGGCGTTCGCCGCCGACCGCCTGAAGCAGGCGCGCTACAGCTATTCCGAGCAGGAAGTGAAGCAGTACTTCACCGAGCCGAAGGTGCTCGGCGGCCTGTTCTCGGTGATCGAGCAGCTGTATGGCCTGCATGTGCAGGAAGACAGCGCGCCGGTGTGGCACGAGGACGTGCGCTTCTTCCGCCTGGTCGATGCGCAGGGCGCGCTGGTGGGCCAGTTCTACCTCGACCTGTACGCGCGCGAAGGCAAGCGCGGTGGCGCGTGGATGGATGATTGCCGCAACCGCCGCGAGCGTGCCGATGGCAGTGTGCAGACGCCGCTGGTCTACCTGGTGTGCAACTTCGGCCGCGGCGCCAACGGCAAGCCGGCCACCTTCAGCCACAACGAAGTGACCACGCTGTTCCATGAAATGGGCCACGGCCTGCACCAGCTGCTGACCCGCATCGGCGAACTCGGCGTGGCCGGCATCAACGGCGTGGAGTGGGATGCGGTGGAGCTGCCCAGCCAGTTCATGGAGAACTTCTGCTGGGAATGGGACCACCTGCAGGGCATGACCGCGCACGTGGACACGGGCGAGCCGCTGCCGCGCGCGCTGTACGAGCGCATGCTGGCGGCGCGCAATTTCCACAGCGGGATGGCCACCGTGCGCCAGCTGGAATTCGGCCTGTTCGACATGCTGATCCACAGCCAGTTCGAACCGGCGCAGGACAGCGTGCTGGCGCTGCTGGACCGCGTGCGCAGCGAAGTGGCGGTGAACCATCCGCCGGCCTGGAATCGCTTCCCGCACCAGTTCAGCCACATCTTCGCCGGCGGCTACGCGGCCGGTTACTACAGCTACAAGTGGGGCGAGGTGCTCAGCGCCGATGCCTATGCGGCGTTCGAGGAAGCCCCGCAGGCGCTGGCTGAAACCGGTGCGCGCTTCCGCGATGAGATCCTCTCGCGCGGCGGCAGCCGTCCGGCGGCGGAGAACTTCAAGGCGTTCCGCGGCCGCGCGCCGCAGATCGACGCGTTGCTGCGCCATTCGGGCATGGCGTAACCGCAAAAAACGTGGTGCATACCGGTAGCGCCGGGCCCGTACCGGCGAGCCCGCAGCGCCGCCCGGGAGAACCAGACTCCGGGCCTGTCACGGCGCCCCCGCCCACCCGTGGTTCGGGGAGTCT
>NZ_JBXFWG010000058.1:0-23758 GCF_056854535.1 Stenotrophomonas sp. STEN054
CAACGACTACGCCCGGCAGCTTGCGGCTGCCGCCTGAACACGGCTTCATGGCGTCCGTTTTTAGGGGGCCAGATCAGTGAGCCGCATGGATGCGGCGACCAAGCCCCCATGTATGGGTTCACGGCGTCCCCGCAAACCCACAGCGCCCCGCCATCCCACGGAATGCCCGCCTTTGATCCTGCTTCGGCTTCGGCCTCTGCAGGTGCAGGGCGCAGCCCTGCCGAAAAAACCTACTCCGCGACCGACTCGACCTGCCGCGGTTCCGGCCTCGTATCCGGCAGCTGCCAGAAAATCATCGTCGAGGTCAGCGTGATCGCACCCACGCAGATGAACGTCGCATGCAGCGCCGCCGTCGCACCATGGCCTTCCAGGTGCGTGCCAAACGCCGCCAGCAGGCTGCCGGCCGCCGCCGCGCCGAAGCCGGCCGCCAGCATCATCACCATCGACAGCAGGCTGTTGCCCGAGCTGGCGTACTCGCGGTCCAGGTCACGCAGGGTCACGGTGTTCATCACGGTGAACTGCAGCGAATTGACCGCCCCGAAGAACGCCAGCTGCACCAGGCGCCAGGCCAGGTGCTGGCCCGGGTCCATCAGGATGAAGCTGGCCATCGCAAAGCCCACCAGCACGGTGTTGGTCATCAGCACGCGGCGGTAGCCGTAGCGTTCGACCAGCCTCACCGCCAGCTGCTTGGATACCATGCCTGCCGCGGCTACCGGCACCATCATCAGGCCCGCGTGCATCGGGCCCAGGCCGAGGCCGACCTGCAGCAGCAGCGGGATCAGCATCGGCATGGCGCTGCTGCCGATGCGCGAGAACAGGTTGCCGAGGATGCCGATGCGGTAGCTGGGCACGCGGAACAGCGCCAGCGAAAACAGCGGCGCGGTGGAGTTGGCGGCGTGCAGCCAGTAGCCGACGAGTGCGGCCAGGCCGGCCACGGTCATCAGCATGATCAGTGCGTGTGGCGTGCCCAGCCCGGAGATGCCATCCAGCGCCAGCGACAGCACCACCATCGCGAAGGCCAGCATGATGTAGCCGCGCAGGTCGAAGCGGGTGCGGTGGCTGGCGTAGTGGTCCGGCATGATCTTCATCGCAGCGATGAACCCGATCACGCCGATCGGCAGGTTGATCAGGAACACCCAGTGCCACGAGGCGATTTCCACCAGCCAGCCGCCGAGGGTGGGGCCGATCAGCGGGCCGACCAGGGCGGGGATGGCGATGAAGCTCATCGCGCGCAGGAAATCCTCGCGCGGCACCGAGCGCATCACCGCCAGGCGACCAACCGGCAGCAGCATCGCGCCGCCGATGCCCTGCAGCACGCGCGCACCGACCAGCTGGTGCAGGTGCTGGGCCAGCGCACAGGCCAGCGAGCCGAGGGTGAACAGGATGATCGCCACCAGGAAAGTGCGGCGGGTGCCGTAGCGGTCGGCGATCCAGCCGGAGGCGGGGATGAAGGTGGCGACCGCCAGGGCGTAGCTGAACACCACCGACTGCATCTGCAGCGGGCTTTCGCCCAGGCTTTTGGCCATCGCCGGCAGCGCGGTGTTGACGATGGTCGAATCGAGCATCTGCATGAAGATCGCCAGCGACACCAGCCAGAGAAGCGGGCGGAAACGGGCGTATTCGGCGGCGGATGCGGCGGTGTCGGGTGCGGGCGCGCCTGCGGGCGACGGTTCGGACATGGCGTGGGGGCCGGTGCAGCGTGGGGCCGCCATGATCGCGCAATGCGGGTCACGGCGCGATCAATGCCGCGCCGTGGCCCGTGCCGGGATTCAGCGCTGGCTGTGCGCGTGCACCACGTCGACCAGCACCTGCACGTGTGCCGGGTCCATGTCCGGCGACATGCCATGGCCGAGGTTGAACACATGGCCCTCGCGCGAACCGCCGTTGCCGGCCGCATAGGTGTCAAGCACGCGTGCAGCGGCCGCAGCAATGGCGTCGGGCGAGGCGTACAGCGTGGTCGGGTCGAGGTTGCCCTGCAGGGCAACGCGGCCACCGGTGCGGCGCAGGGCTTCGTCCAGGTCCAGGGTCCAGTCCAGGCCCAGCGCATCGGCGCCGGTCTGCGACAGCGCTTCCAGGTGCAGGCCGGTGCCCTTGCCGAACAGGATCAGCGGCGTGCGCTCGCTGCCTTCGCCGCGTTCCAGGCCTTCGGCGATGCGCTGCAGGTAACGCAGCGAGAACTCACGGTACATCGCCGGCGACAGCACGCCGCCCCAAGTGTCGAACACCTGCAGGGCCTGCGCGCCGGCGGCGCGTTGTGCGCCGAGGTAGGCGATGACCGCGTCGGTGGTCACTTCCAGCAGGCGGTGCAGGGCCTGCGGGTGGTTCAGCGCCATCGCCTTGATGCGTGCGAAATCCTTGCTGCCGCCGCCTTCCACCATGTAGCAGGCCAGCGTCCACGGGCTGCCGGAGAAGCCGATCAGTGGTACCTGGCCGTCGAGTTCGCGACGGATCAGGCGCACCGCGTCCATCACGTAGCCCAGGTCTTGTTCCATGTCGGGCACCGCCAGCCTGGCGATGGCGGCTTCATCACGCACCGGGTGGCGGAACTTCGGGCCTTCGCCTTCGACGAAGTACAGCTCCAGGCCCATCGCATCGGGAATGGTGAGGATGTCCGAGAACAGGATGGCCGCGTCCAGCGGGAAGCGGCGCAGCGGCTGCAGGGTGACCTCGCAGGCGATCTCCGGGTTCTTGGCCATGGCCAGGAAGCTGCCGGCCTTGGCCCGGGTCGCGCGGTACTCCGGCAGGTAGCGGCCGGCCTGGCGCATCAGCCAGACGGGGGTGCAGTCCACCGGTTCGCGGCGCAGGGCGCGCAGCAGGCGATCGTTGCGGAGGGGGCTGGTCACGATGGGCATTCCTTGGGCGAAAGTTGGCAGCGGCGTCAATCGCCGTGCGAAAGAACCTGGAACCCGCGATGCAGTTCGGCATCACGGGCCTTCTCGAAGGCGTGGCGGGCTTCGTCTGCCTGCAGGAACAGCTCGCGACGCAGCTGCGAGCGCGCACCGACGCGGCCGCTCTCGCGCAGCAGCTCCCAGCCGCCGAACAGGTCCGGCTGCAGGATCAGGCGCAGGAAGCGCGGCGCCTGCGCACCGGCATCGGGATGTTGCAGGTAGACGTGCATGAGGCCGATTGTATCGCCCCGGGGGTGACACGGACCTGTAGAGCCGAGCCCATGCTCGGCTGCGCTTCATGCCGCGAAGGACCGGTAGCGCCGGGCCATGCCCGGCGGGCGCGCGCGGTGTCAGCCCGCGCCCAGCACCTTCAGCACCGCCGCTTCATCCACGTCCGGCACCACTTCTGCCCGGCCCATGCCGCGCCACAGCACCAGGCGCAGGCGGCCGGCGACGTTCTTCTTGTCCAGCCGCATGCGGCCCAGCAGGGCCTGCGGGTCGAGCCCGGCGGGGATCGCCACCGGCAGCTGCAGCTTTTCCAGCAGCGCCTGCAGGCGTACGCGGTCGGCATCCTCGGCCAGGCCCAGGTCGGTGGACAGCTTGGCCGCCAGCACCATGCCCACGGCCACGGCCTCGCCATGGTTCAGTGCATCGCGGCCCGGGGCCGAATAGCCCTGTTCGGTCTCGATGGCGTGGCCGAAGGTGTGGCCCAGGTTGAGCAGGGCGCGCTCGCCCTTCTCGAACGGGTCGCGTTCAACAATCGCTGCCTTGTGCCGGCAGCTGCGCGCAATGGCCTCGGCCAGCGCGGCATCTTCGCCGGCCAGCAGCGCCTCGGCATGCTGCTGCAGCCATTCGAAGAACACCGCATCGCCCAGCGCGCCGTACTTCACGACTTCGGCCAGGCCCGCACGCAGTTCGCGCGGCGGCAGGGTGGCCAGTACACGGGTATCGGCGATGACCGCACGCGGCGGATGGAAGGCGCCGACCAGGTTCTTGCCGGCGGGGATGTCCACGGCAGTCTTGCCGCCCACCGAGGAGTCGACCATCGCCAGCAGGGTGGTCGGCAGCTGCACGCAGTCGACGCCGCGCATCCAGCAGGCTGCGGCGAAACCGGCCAGATCGCCGACCACGCCGCCGCCGAGGGCGAACACGCAGGCATCACGGGTGGCGCCCAGTGCGGCCAGTGCTTCGATGGCGCGGCCGAACTCGGCCAGGGTCTTGGAGGCCTCGCCGGCCTGCAGCACGTGTTCGCCGACGATCAGGTCCGGGCGCGCGTCCAGCAGGGCCTGTTTCACGGCGGCCAGGTAGCGCGGCGCGACTTCGCTGTCGCTCAGCAGCAGCACGTGGCGGCCGCGCACATGCGAGGCCAGCGCAGCGCCGTCGGCTTGGGCACCGGCGCCGATGGTGATGGAGTAGGGGCGGTCGCCGCCAACGGCGACCTGCAACAGGGCGGGGGAGGTCATGCGGTCGGATCCTGGCGCTGCCATTGCGTGGCCAGCTTGACGACAAGCTGGGCGGTGGCGTCGGCAGCGGTAAACGGGTCGGTATCGAGGGTGAGGTCGGCCAGCTCGCGGTACAGCGGGTCGCGCAGCGCGGCCAGATCGTGCAGCACCTGCTCGCGGTCCGGGCGCTGCAGCAGCGGCCGGCCCTTGTCGCGGGCCAGGCGTTCCAGCTGGGCCGCCACGCTCACGCGGAGGTAGACCACGAAGCCGCGCTGGGCGATCAGTGCACGGTTGCCTGCTTCCAGCACGGCACCGCCACCGGTGGAAACCAGTTGGCCGTGGCCTTCCAGCACGCGGGCCAGGGCCTCGCGCTCATGGCCACGGAAGCCGGCTTCGCCGGAGTGTTCGAAGATCGTGGGGATGCTGGCCCCCGCCGCGTCGACGATGGCCTGGTCGACATCGACGAAGTCAAGCGTGAAACGCTCGGCCAGCCGGCGGCCGATGCAGGTTTTGCCGGCGCCCATCGGGCCGATCAGGATCAGGTTCGGAGCAGGATTCATGCCCTCTGATCCTACCACTTCCGCACCGCCGGCCTGGCACGATGGTTGCCGTTGGAAGCATTCGTCGTGACATGGAAGGTGGCCTCAGCGCACCGCCTGCACCAGGCGCTGTCCGTCCAGGGCCACCACATGGTCGGCGCGGTCGGGCAGGGCACGCAGGGCCTGCCGGCTGACCCGCTCGTAGTACTGCACGAACCGCTCCAGCTGCGGACGGCTCATGCCATGCCGGCCGGGCTGGGCGGCCTGCAGGTTCTGTTCCTGCTGCCAGCGCCAGCGCGGCACCACCGAGAAATCCGGCGGCTGCAGAAACCACAGGCGGTCGCAGCGCTGCCACAGCGCCGGGTAGTCGCGGGCCAGCGCCTGGTTGCACCAGCGCCGCCAGCGGCCATCGGGGTCGGCCTCGCGCTCCAGCGCGTTCAAGGGGCTGTCCAGCTCGGCATCGCCCTGCGCGGGCGTGCCGAGGAACCAGCCTTCGAACACCAGCAGGTCCAGCGGGGCGTCCAGCGCTGCCCATTGCGCCTCGGGCAGGCGCTCATCGGCCAGTTTGTCGAAGCGCGGCAGTGCCAGCGGCTGGCGTGCGGCCACCGCGTCGAGCACGGCGTGGGCCAGCGGCAGGTCGTGGGTGCCGGGCGGGCCGCGGGTGATCAGCAGCGGGTGGACCTGGCGGGCCAGGCGCTGGCGCTGCGCGCGGGTCAGGTAGACATCATCGATGGACAGCGCTGCCGCGTTCAGGCCGCGTGCCTGGGCGCGGGCGACCACCTGTGCAGCCAGCGTCGATTTGCCGCTGCCCTGCACGCCGCTGATCGCCAATACTGGCACCGTGGCGCCGCTGGCCAGCGCATCGTCAAGCGCCTGCTCGGCAAGCGCATCCGGGAATCCTTTCACCTGGGGCATGTACGCAGCAGCAACCATGCCGCCACAATAGCCCAATCCGTGTGAGAAGAAGCGAACCATGAGCGACCTTTACGCCGAAGCCCTGTCCACCTTTGCCGCCCTGTTCGACGAGGCTAAGCAGAGCCGCGAGGTCGAGCCCAACGCGATGACCGTGGCCACCGCCGATACGCAGGGCCGCCCGTCGGCGCGTACCGTGCTGCTGAAGGCCTTCGATGAGCGCGGTTTCGTGTTCTACACCCATCTGGACAGCCACAAGGGCCAGGAACTGCAGGCCAATCCGCAGGCGGCGCTGCTTTTCCTGTGGCGCAGCCTGCGCGAGGCTGGCATCCAGGTGCGCATCGAAGGGCGTGTGGAGCAGGTGGCCGATGTCGAGGCCGATGCCTATTTCGCCAGCCGTCCGCGCATGAGCCAGATCGGCGCGTGGGCGTCGCTGCAGTCGAAGACGCTGGCGACGCGCGAGGAGTTCGATGCGCGCGTGGCCGAGGTCGAAGCCCGTTTCGAGGGCAAGGACGTGCCGCGTCCGGAGGGCTGGAGTGGCCTGCGCGTGGTGCCTGACCGCATCGAGTTCTGGTACGGCGCGCAGTTCCGCCTGCACGAGCGCTGGTGCTACGAAGCCGGGGCCGAAGGGTGCTGGAGCAAGCGGCTGTTGTACCCGTGAGTGAAGCCGCGCCGACGCCCGGGTAGCCGCCAACCTTGGTTGGCGATGTTTTGTAGAGTCGAGCCATGCTCGACTCTACAAAGGCAGGTTGTCGCGAATGGACCGGCTCGCTTCATGTGCGGTCAGGCAACCCGTTGGCACAGTTCGGGGATTACCCTCGACTTCCGGAGTTGCCATGCCGTCCTGGCGTTGCCTGTTTGCCGTGCCATCCCCGCGTGTTGGCATGGAGGCGTACCTGCTGCTGCTCGCCCGCATCGTCGCCGGGGTGATGTTCTGCGTATCCGGCTGGAACAAGGTGTTCACCGATGCGGGACGCGAGCGCATGGTGCATACGCTGGTCGATGCAGGCATCCCATTCCCGGTGTTCAGTGCGCCGGTGCTGGGGGCCATTGAATGGATTGCCGGTGGCCTGCTGGTGCTGGGGCTTCTGAGTCGACCGTCCGCCTTGTTGCTCGCAGCGATCTGCGCGGTGGCTGCACTGACCGATGGCATTGCGCGCATCCCGGCCGGACTGAGCGTGCCGGACTGGCTGAGCTGGTTTTTCTACCTGAGCGAGGTGCCATTGGGCGTGCTGTTGCTGTGGATTGCGGCAGTGGGCAGTGGCCGTTTCGCCGTTGAGGCGCGCTGCGCGCGCTGACGGCACGCACCCTGTAGAGCCGAGCCCATGCTCGGCTGATGTTCCCGGAGAAGCAGCCGAGCATCGGCTCGGCTCTACAAACCCTCCGCGCGCAGCCAGCGCCACAGGGTGGTGCGCGACACGCCCAGCGCCTGCGCCATGCCTTCGCGGTCATTGCGATGCTCCTGCAGCAGCGCTTCCAGCTGCGCGCGCGGCGGGCGCTTGCCGTTGCTTTCCAGCGGCAGCGCCGCCGCACCTTCATTCACCAGCTCCGGCGCCAGCTGCCGCAGACGCGCGGCATCAATGAGTCCTTCGCCTTGCTGCCAGTGGATGCGCAGGCGATCCACCAGGTTGCGCAGTTCGCGCACGTTGCCGGGCCACTGGGCGGCTGTCAGTACGCCCATTGCCTCGTCATCCAGTGGCGCGTCGATGCCGCGCAGCTGGCGGAAGAAATGCTGTGCCAGCAAGGGGATATCCGCGCGCCGCGCACGCAGCGAGGGCAGGGCGATGCGCAGCGCGGCGAGCCGGTAATACAGATCGCGGCGGAAGCTGCCGGCGGCTGCGCGCTGTTCCAGTGATTGCAGTGTCGCGGCCACCACGCGCAGGTCCACCGGCGTCGGTTCGGTGGCACCCACGCGCAGGACCTCGCGCTCCTCCAGCACCCGCAGCAGGCGGGTCTGCAGTGGCAGTGGCAGCTCGCCGATCTCATCGAGGAACAGGGTGCCGCCGTCGGCGGCCTCGACCAGGCCGACGCGCCCACCGCGGCGCGCGCCGGTGAAGGCGCCATCGCTGTAGCCGAACAGCTCCGCTTCCAGCAGCGATTCGCTGATCGCACCGCAGTTCAGTGCCACGAAGCGGCCTCGGCGGCCGCTGGCCGCGTGCAGCTGGCGTGCGACCAGTTCCTTGCCGGTACCGGTTTCGCCGGTCACCAGCACAGTGCTGTCATGCGGCGCGTACAACGCGATCTGCGCGCGTACCTGCGCCATCGCCTCGCTGTCGCCGAGCAGGGCGTGCGTATCGCTGCGCTGAGCGGTGCGGCGGCGCGCGACCGGGCGGCTGCCGCCGGAGCGGGCCAGCGCCTGGGTCAGTTCCAGCGCATGTTCAAACGCCTGCCGTACCGAATCGGCCGAGTACAGCAGCACGCCGGGCAGGCCCATCTGTTCGGCGTGGTCGATGGCCATGCCGGTGCCGACGATCACCTCGATGCCGTTGGCGCGCAGATCGGCAATGCAATCGCGCGCATCTTCGCGGGTGACGAAGCGGCGGTGCTCGATATCCAGGCCGAAGCTGTGCTGGAAGTTGCTGAACACCGGCACGTCGCTGGCGTGGGTGACCAGGCCGATGCGCGGGGCGATCCGGCGGGCACGGGCCAGCGCCTCCATCAGATCGAAGCCGTTGGCCTGGATCGGCACCAGCGGCAGCTCCAGCCGCCCGCGCAGCCAGGCCGCGTTGGAGCCGCCGGCGATGACCACGTCGCAGTGCTCGCGGCGCAGGCGCTGGCCGATCACGTCCACCGCTTCCTCAAAGCCCAGGTTGATCTGCTCGATGCGCGCGCGGCGATCGAACTCGGGGATGACATCACCGAGCAGGCCGGTCAGGCGCGAGACGCTGACCGTCCAGATGACCGGGCGGCCGGGGTCGGCATCGGCGTGGCGCAGGGGCGAGCGGGGCAGGTACATGGCGGCAGTCTGGGTGACGACGTTTCATGATACATCCGTTTCACTGTTTCATTTGTTTCATCGCTTCAGCATGGTCATGTCTTTGAAATCAACCGCTTGCAGCTTGGCATGGTGCTTGCGCCCTCTATTCCGTTCCCAACCTGGATTGCCGCATGACCGCTTCCACTCCTTCTTCCGCCGGTGCCCGATTCCGCGAGGCGCTGGCTGCCGAATCGCCGCTGCAGGTGATCGGCGCGATCAACGCCAACCACGCCCTGCTGGCCAAGCGCGCCGGCTTCCGCGCCATCTACCTGTCCGGCGGCGGCGTCGCTGCAGGTTCGCTGGGCCTGCCGGACCTGGGCATCAATACCCTGGAAGACGTGCTGATCGACGTGCGCCGCATCACTGATGTCTGTGACCTGCCGCTGATGGTGGACATCGACACTGGCTTCGGCCCGAGCGCGTTCAACATCGCCCGCACCGTAAAGTCGCTGATCAAGGCCGGCGCGGCCGCCTGCCACATCGAGGACCAGGTCGGCGCCAAGCGCTGCGGTCACCGCCCGGGCAAGGAAATCGTCTCGCAGGGTGAAATGGTCGACCGCGTGAAGGCTGCCGCCGATGCCAGGACCGATCCGGGCTTCTTCCTGATCGCCCGCACCGACGCCATCCAGGTGGACGGCGTGGACAAGGCCATCGAGCGCGCCATCGCCTGCGTCGAAGCCGGCGCCGATGGCATCTTCGCCGAGGCCGCCTATGACCTGGACACCTACCGCCGCTTCGTCGATGCGGTGAAGGTGCCGGTGCTGGCCAACATCACTGAATTTGGTGCCACCCCGCTGTTCAGCCGCGACGAACTGGCCTCGGCCGGCGTGGCCATCCAGCTGTTCCCGCTGTCGGCGTTCCGCGCCGCCAACAAGGCGGCCGAGAATGTCTACCAGTCGGTGCGTCGCGACGGCCACCAGCGCAGCGTGGTAGATGCGATGCAGACGCGTGAAGAACTGTATGACCGCATCGGCTACCACGCTTTCGAACAGCAGCTCGACGCCCTGTTCGCCGCCAAGAAATAAGCAGTACCCTGCACCATCAGTTTTCGGAGGGAAAACATGAACGATACGACCGCAACCCCGACCTTCAAGCCGAAGAAGTCCGTCGCCCTGTCCGGCACCGCTGCCGGCAACACCGCGCTGTGCAGCGTCGGCCGCAGCGGCAACGACCTGCATTACCGCGGCTACGACATCCTGGACCTGGCCAACACCAGCGAGTTCGAGGAAATCGCCTACCTGCTGGTGCACGGCAAGCTGCCGACCCGTGCCGAACTGGTCTCGTACAAGGCCAAGCTGAAGTCGCTGCGTGGTATCCCGGCCGCGGTGAAGGCCGCGCTCGAAGAGCTGCCGCCGTCGGCGCACCCGATGGACGTGATGCGCACCGGCGTGTCCGTGCTCGGCTGCGTGGCGCCGGAAAAGGATGACCACAACCATCCGGGCGCGCGTGACATCGCCGACAAGCTGATGGCCTGCCTCGGTTCGATGCTGCTGTACTGGTACCACTGGAGTCACAACGGCCGCGCCATCGACGTGGAAACCGACGATGACTCCATTGGCGGCCACTTCCTGCACCTGCTGCACGGCGACAAGCCGCAGGATTCGTGGGTGAAGGCGATGCACACCTCGCTGATCCTGTACGCCGAGCACGAGTTCAACGCCTCGACCTTCGCCTGCCGCGTCATCGCCGGCACCGGCAGCGACATGT
This sequence comes from Stenotrophomonas sp. STEN054, assembly GCF_056854535.1. NCBI lineage: Bacteria > Pseudomonadati > Pseudomonadota > Gammaproteobacteria > Lysobacterales > Lysobacteraceae > Stenotrophomonas > Stenotrophomonas sp. STEN054. The sequence goes on from NZ_JBXFWG010000058.1 coordinate 10,466, forward strand.
ACAGCGCGATCTGCGGTGGCATCGGCGCGCTGCGCGGCCCCAAGCACGGCGGCGCCAACGAAGTGGCGTTCGAAGTGCAGAAGCGCTACGACAGCCCAGATGAAGCCGAGGAAGACATCAAGGCCCGCGTCGAGCGCAAGGAAGTGGTGATCGGCTTCGGCCACCCGGTCTACACCGTGTCCGATCCGCGCAACAAGGTGATCAAGGACGTGGCCCGGGAGCTGTCCGAAGAACAGTCCAGCATGAAGATGTACGACATCGCCGAGCGCCTGGAAACGGTGATGTGGGACATCAAGAAGATGTTCCCGAACCTGGACTGGTTCAGCGCCGTCAGCTACCACATGATGGGCGTGCCGACCGCGATGTTCACTCCGCTCTTCGTGATTGCCCGCACCGCCGGCTGGAGCGCGCATATCGTCGAGCAGCGCATCGACGGCAAGATCATCCGCCCGAGCGCCAACTACACCGGCCCGGAAGATCGCGAGTTCGTCGCCATCGACAAGCGCGCCTGATCCATCTGCTGTACCCATCCGGCTGGCCGCGCGCCGGCCGGATCCCTTCGTTGCCGCTTCGACGGCACCCGGCCCGCCTCAAGTACTCCGCCAGCCCATGAATACCGATTACCGCAAGAACCTCCCCGGCAGCACGCTGGACTATTTCGATGCGCGCGCCGCCGTCGACGCGCTCCAGCCCGGCGCCTACGCGACGCTGCCGTATACCTCGCGCGTGCTGGCCGAGAATCTGGTGCGCCGCTGCGATCCGGCCACGCTCAGTGACTCGCTGGCGCAGCTGATCGAGCGCCGCCGCGACCTGGATTTCCCGTGGTTCCCCGCGCGGGTGGTCTGCCATGACATCCTCGGCCAGACCGCGCTGGTGGATCTGGCCGGCCTGCGCGATGCGATCGCCGACAAGGGCGGTGACCCGGCCAAGGTCAATCCGGTGGTGCCGGTGCAGCTGATCGTCGATCACTCGCTGGCGGTGGAATGCGGTGGTTTCGACCCTCAGGCGTTCGAGAAGAACCGCGCGATCGAAGATCGCCGCAACGAAGACCGTTTCCACTTCATTGACTGGACCAAGCTGGCGTTCGAGAACGTCGACGTGATCCCGCCGGGCAACGGCATCATGCACCAGATCAATCTGGAGAAGATGTCGCCGGTGGTCTACGTGCAGGACGGCGTGGCCTTCCCCGATACCTGCGTGGGTACCGACAGCCACACCCCGCACGTGGATGCGCTGGGCGTGATCGCCATTGGTGTTGGCGGCCTGGAAGCGGAGAACGTGATGCTGGGCCGCGCCTCGTGGATGCGCCTGCCCGACACCGTCGGCGTCGAACTGAGCGGCCGCCCGCAGCCGGGCATCACCGCCACCGACGTGGTGCTGGCCCTGACCGAGTTCCTGCGCAAGGAGCGCGTGGTCGGCGCCTGGCTCGAATTCTTCGGCGAGGGTGCCGCGGCACTGACCATCGGTGACCGCGCCACCATCTCCAACATGTGCCCCGAATACGGTGCCACCGCCGCGATGTTCTACATCGATGCGCAGACCATCGATTACCTGCGCCTGACCGGCCGCGAGGAGTCGCAGGTGGCGCTCGTGGAGAACTATGCACGCACCAGCGGCCTGTGGGCCGATGACCTGGCCACCGCGCAGTACGAGCGCGTGCTGCACTTCGACCTGTCCAGCGTGGTGCGCAACATGGCCGGCCCGTCCAACCCGCACAAGCGCGTGGCCACCGCCGAGCTGGCCGAGCGCGGCATCGCCGACGAAGTCAAGCTGGAAGCGGGCAAGGCCGAGCAGGCGCAGGGCCTGATGCCCGATGGCGCGGTGATCATCGCCGCCATCACCAGCTGCACCAACACCTCCAACCCGCGCAACGTGATTGCCGCCGCACTGCTGGCACGCAACGCCAATGCGCGCGGCCTGCAGCGCAAGCCGTGGGTGAAGTCGTCGCTGGCACCGGGCTCGAAGGCCGTGCAGCTGTACCTGGAAGAATCCGGCCTGCTGCCGGACCTGGAGCAGCTCGGCTTCGGTATCGTCGCCTTCGCCTGCACCACCTGCAACGGCATGAGCGGCGCGCTGGACCCGAAGATCCAGCAGGAAATCATCGACCGTGACCTGTACGCCACGGCCGTGCTGTCGGGCAACCGCAATTTCGATGGCCGCATTCATCCGTACGCCAAGCAGGCCTTCCTGGCCTCGCCGCCGCTGGTGATCGCCTATGCGATTGCCGGCACCGTGCGCTTCGACATCGAGAAGGACGTGCTGGGCGTGGATGCCGACGGCAACGAGGTGCGCCTGAAGGACATCTGGCCGAGCGACGCCGAGATCGATGCCGTGGTGAAGGCCGCGGTGAAGCCCGAGCAGTTCCGCAAGGTCTACAACCCGATGTTCAACGTGCGGGTTGAGCATGGCGCCGCGGTCAGCCCGCTGTACGACTGGCGCCCGCAGAGCACGTACATCCGTCGCCCGCCGTACTGGGAGGGTGCGCTGGCCGGTGAGCGCACGCTGGCCGGCATGCGCGCGCTGGCGGTGCTGCCGGACAACATCACCACCGACCACCTGTCGCCGTCCAACGCGATCATGGCCTCCAGCGCCGCTGGCGAATACCTGGCGAAGATGGGCCTGCCGGAAGAGGACTTCAATTCCTACGCCACCCACCGCGGTGACCACCTGACCGCGCAGCGCGCCACGTTCGCCAATCCGAAGCTGTTCAACGAGATGGTGCGCAACGACGACGGCAGCGTGAAGCAGGGCTCGCTGGCGCGCGTGGAGCCGGAAGGCAAGGTCATGCGCATGTGGGAAGCGATCGAGACCTACATGGACCGCAAGCAGCCGCTCATCATCATCGCCGGCGCCGACTACGGCCAGGGCAGTTCGCGTGACTGGGCCGCCAAGGGCGTTCGCCTGGCTGGCGTGGAGGCGATCGTGGCCGAGGGCTTCGAGCGTATCCATCGCACCAACCTGATCGGCATGGGCGTGCTGCCGCTGGAGTTCAAGCCGGGTACCACCCGCCTGACCCTGGGCATCGACGGCACCGAGACCTTCGACGTGGTCGGCGAACGCACCCCGCGCGCTGATCTGACCCTGGTCATCCATCGCCGCGACGGCCAGCGCGTGATCGTGCCGGTCACCTGCCGCCTGGACAGCGACGAGGAAGTGGCGATCTACGAAGCGGGTGGCGTGCTGCAGCGCTTCGCCCAGGATTTCCTGGAAGGCGCCAGGGTGGCGTGAGGCAGCAGGTAGCTGCCTTGTGTCGAGTTGGCGCCATGCTGGCTCCGGTCCGCATGGCGGTGGTTACGGAGGAGAGGGGCGTTGCCCCATGTGCATGGGAACGGCGTTCTACAACATTGCGGGCACGGTCAACACCGCCTTCATCCTGCTGAGCCTGTTGGGTGTGGGCGCCCAATTGCGCCTGGTGCGCAACCGTCGGCAGCGTGCTGACGCGACTGACAGCGCCACTTCGGTGCTTTCGCTGAACCAGTTCACGGTCAGCTTCCTGGCGTACCTGTCCTTCTTCGTCTATGGCTACAGCATCACGCCGTTCAATCACTTCATTGTCTGGCCGCGCATGCTCGCGTCGGTGCTGGTCATGGTCATCCTGGTGGAGATCTGGCGCGACCGAGGGAGTCGGTCCGCCACGACCAGTCTGCTGGCAGCCGTGTTGCTGTTGATCTGCGCGCTGGTCGGCCTGGCCTGGGGTGACCGGCATGTGGATGAGGGCAGGGTGGTTGCCAGCGCGATGATCGTGGTCATCGCTGTCTTGCTGGCGCAAGGCTACGCGCACCAGATTCTGCTGATCCTGCGCAATGGCCACACCGGTGCCGTGTCGCTGCGGATGAGTCAACTGATCCTGCTGATGGACCTGTCCACGATCGTATTTGCCTTCGCCATGGGCATCCGGATGGGATGGCCGTTGCTGCTGCTGGCAGTGGTGAGTGGCAGTACCAAACTGGTCATTCTCTATCTGTTCCGCTGGCAGCAAGGGACGTCCGCCGCGGATCGCCGTCGGCAGCAGGTTCAACCAGCGTAATGCGTGTGTTCCTCACATAATCGAGAATTCCATGACCTTCCTTCCCCAGCTCCGTATTCCCGCCACCTACATGCGCGGTGGCACCAGCAAGGGCGTGTTCTTCCGCCTGCAGGACCTTCCCGAGGCCGCCCAGGTTCCCGGCGCCGCGCGTGATGCACTGCTGATGCGCGTGATCGGTTCGCCCGATCCGTACGGCAAGCACACTGACGGCATGGGTGGTGCGACCTCCAGCACCAGCAAGTGCGTGATCCTCTCCACCGCCTCGGTGCCCGACCACGACGTGGATTATCTGTACGGCCAAGTGTCGATCGACACCGCCTTCGTCGACTGGAGCGGCAACTGCGGCAACCTCAGCACCGCCGTCGGCCCGTACGCGATTGCCAACGGCCTGGTGGATCCGGCCCGGGTGCCGCGCGATGGCCTGTGCACCGTGCGCATCTGGCAAGCCAACATCGGCAAGACCATCATCGCCCACGTGCCGATGCGCGACGGCGAAGTGCAGGAGACCGGCGATTTCGAGCTGGATGGCGTGACCTTCCCGGCCGCCGAGATCCAGCTGGAATTCATCAATCCGTCCGATGACGGCGATGCGGGCGCGATGTTCCCGACCGGCAATCTGGTGGACACGCTGGACGTGCCGGGCGTGGGCAGCTTCGAGGTCACGATGATCACCGCCGGCATCCCAACCATCTTCCTCAACGCTGGCGACCTGGGGTACACCGGCACCGAGCTGCAGCCGGCGATCAACGAGGACAAGGCGGCGCTGCAGAAGTTCGAGACCATCCGCGCCCACGGCGCGCTGCGCATGGGGCTGATCTCGAAGCTGGAGGATGCGGCTACCCGCCAGCACACGCCGAAGGTGGCGTTCGTTGCGCCGGCGCAGGATTACGTGTCGTCCAGTGGCAAGGCCATTCCGGCGTCGGCCATCGACCTGCACGCACGGGCGCTGTCGATGGGCAAGCTGCACCACGCGATGATGGGTACGGCAGCCGTGGCCATCGGTACCGCGGCGGCGATTCCGGGCACGCTGGTCAATCGCGCGGCCGGTGGCGGCGAACGCGAGGCGGTGACCTTCGGCCATCCGTCCGGCACGCTGCGCGTGGGTGCGCAGGCCGGGCGCGTTGACGGCCAGTGGACGGTGACCAAGGCCATCATGAGCCGCAGCGCCCGCGTGTTGATGGAAGGCAAGGTGCGCGTGCCGGCCCAGTAATGCTCTGGTAGCTGCCAACCGTGCTCGGCATGGGGCCGCCAACCACGGTTGGTGGCTGCCGGGTTCCGGACGGGGCCGGGTTTCCGACCGCCGGGGCGTCAACACGGCGACGAGGCGCGCCTATAATGGCCGCCTTGATCAAGGAGTGACGACATGAGCGGTCCGGCACGGCGGAAGCGGTGGGGTTGGGCGACGGCTGTGCTGGCAGGAGGCCTGTTGCTGGGCCTGGCCGGTTGTCGCAATGACAGCGGGCAGCTGCCCAAGGCCAGCGGCGAAGCCATCGCCACCAAGGCCGAGCAGGTGAAGGAGTTCACCCTGCTGCGCGCCTACCCGGACCAGAAGAGTGAAGGCCTGTCGCTGGCGCTGGAGTTCTCGCGCCCGCTGGTCGGCACCCAGGACTTCGACACGCTGGTGCGCTTCGAACAGAAGGTCGGCACCGACGACAGCAGCTGGACCCTGTCCGATGACGGCCTGACGCTGCGCTATCCCTTCGTTGAAGCCGGCAAGGAATACAGCCTGGTCGTCTCCGAAGACCTGCTGGCCGCCGACGGCAGCCGCCTGGGCAAGGAGCTGAAGCAGAAGGTGTTCAGCGGCGAGCTGAAGCCAGTGGCCGGTTTCGCCTCGCAGGGCAGCGTGCTGCCTGCCAAGGACAGCCGTGGCCTGCCGGTGGTGTCGGTGAACGTGCCCGAGGTCGATGTCGAATTCCTGCGCGTGCGCGAGAAGGACCTGCCGACCTTCTTCAGCCAGTACCAGCGCGGCGGCCGCCGTGGCAGCTGGGAGCTGAGCAGCGACTACGAGCGCAGCCCGATCAACAAGCTGGCCGAGCCGGTCTACGTCAACCGCTTCATCCTGGGTGGCAAGCAGAACGAGCGGGTGCTGACCTACCTGCCAACCCAGGACATCAAGGAGCTGCAGGAGCCGGGGCTCTACTTCGCCCTGCTCAAGCGCACCGGTGACTACGAAGGCGAGTTCGATACCGCGTTCTTCTCGGTCAGCGATATCGGCCTGCACACCCGTGCCTACAAGGACAAGCTGTTCGTCCACACCGCCGCGCTGAAGGACGGTGCGGCGCTGAAGAGCGTCGACCTGCGCGTGCTCGACGCCAAGGGCGAGGTGGTGCTCAAGGGCAGCACCGACAGCAACGGCAACGCGCTGCTGAACTACACCCTGGACGCGACCCACGTACTGGTGGCCAGCAGCGGCAAGGACACCAGCTTCCTGCCGTTCAACCAGCCGGCGTTGGACCTGAGCGAATTCGCCGTGGCCGGGCGTGACAATGCCTGGTTCGACGTCTACGCCTGGTCCGGTCGCGACCTGTACCGCCCCGGCGAGACCGTGCGCCTGTCGGCCCTGCTGCGCGACAACGACGGCAAGCCGGTCAAGGCCCAGCCAGTCTTCCTGCGCCTGAAGCAGCCCGACGGCAAGACGTTCCGCGAGACCCGCCTGCAGCCCGGCGAGCAGGGCTACATCAACTTCGAGCAGACCATTCCCGCCGAGGCGCCGACCGGGCGCTGGCAGGTGGAGTTCCGTACCGACCCGGCCAGCAAGGAAGCGATCCAGGGCATGACCCTGCGCATCGAGGAGTTCCTGCCCGAGCGCATGAAGCTGGACCTGGACAGCGCGCAGAAGACGCTGAAGCCGGGCGAGGAGCTGCGCCTGCAGGCCAATGGTGCCTATCTGTATGGCGCCCCGGCCGATGGCAACCGCTTCACCGCGCGCCTGGCCGTGGCCGCCGAACAGCAGCCGGTGGAAGGTCTGCCGGGTTATTTCTTCGGTGACCCGACCCTGCAACTGCCGCGCGAAGCCAAGGACGTGGTCGACACCACGCTGCCGGCCAATGGCCAGCTGCGCGAAGACGTGGCGCTGCCGGAAGAGGCGGCCAAGGCCAAGGCGCCGATCGCCGTGGTGCTGTCGGGCAGTCTGTATGAAACCGGTGGCCGCACGGTTACCCGTACCCTCAAGCGCGTCATGTGGCCGGCCAATGCGCTGGTCGGCGTGCGTCCGCTGTTCAACCCCGAGGATGGCGCCGATTCCAACGGCAACGCGCGCTTCGAGCTGATGCGCGTCGATGCCGCCGGCAAGCCGCAGCCCGCCAAGGGCCTGAAGGTGACCCTGGTGCGCGAGCTGCGCGACTACCACTGGACCTTCAACGACAACCGCTGGGACTACGATTTCACCCGCCGCTTCGAGAACAAGGAAACCCGCACCGTCGATGCCGGCAGCAGCGCGGTCGCCTTCGATTTCCCGGTGGAGTGGGGCGAGTACAGGGTGGACGTGTTCGATCCGGGCACCGGCCTGACCAGCCGCTATCCGTTCCGCGCCGGCTGGAGCTGGGGCGATGACAACCGCGGCCTGGATGCACGCCCTGACAAGGTCAAGCTGGGCCTGGACAAGACCGGCTACAAGGCCGGTGACACCCTGCAGGTGACGGTGACCCCGCCGCACGCCGGCAAGGGCATCCTGATGGTCGAGAGCGACCGCATGCTGTACGTGCAGGAGATCGACGCCAAGCCGGGTGCCACCTACAAGATCCCGGTCACCGCTGACTGGGAGCGCCACGACGTCTACATCACCGCCCTGGTGTTCCGCGGCGGCAGCGCGCCCAGCAAGATCACCCCGGCCCGCGCCGTGGGCGTGGTGCATGTGCCGATGGACCGCAAGGGCCGCACCGTGGCCGTGGGTCTGGTGGCGCCGAAGCAGATGCGTCCGGAACAGGACCTGCCGGTGACGGTCAGCGCACCGCAGCTGGCCGGCAAGACCGCGCACGTCACCGTGTCGGCGGTGGACGTGGGCATCCTCAACATCACCCGCTTCCCGGTGCCCGATGCCGGCGCGCACTTCTTCGCCCAGCGTCGCCTCGGCATCGATGCCTACGATATCTACAGCCGGGTGATCGAGAGCTTCGACGGCAGCAGCGGCAAGCTGAAGTTCGGCGGCGACATGGCCCTGCAGGCACTGCCGCAGGCCAAGCGGCCGACCGCGCGCGTGCAGACCGTGGACCTGTTCTCCGGCCCGGTGCAGCTTGATGCCAAGGGCAATGCGCGCATCCGCCTGAAGGTGCCGGACTTCAACGGCACCCTGCGCGTGTCGGCGCTGGTCTACAGCGATGACCAGTACGGCAAGCGCGATGTGGAAACCATCGTGCGTGCGCCGATCCTGGCCGAGGCCAGCATGCCGCGCGTGCTCGCCCCGGGTGACCGCAGCACCGTCACCCTGGACGTGCAGAACTTCACCGGCAAGCCCGGCCAGTTCAACGTGCAGGTGGACACCGAAGGCCCGCTCGGGCTGGGCGAGGGCAGCCGCAACGTGCAGCTGAACATCGATGCCAAGACCACGTTGAGCTTCCCGCTGTCGGCGCGCGAGGGCAACAGCGTGGCCAAGGTGCGGGTGCGCGTGGACGGCAACGGCTTCAAGGCCGATCGCCGCTACGACCTGCCGGTGCGTGCGGCGTGGCCGCAGGTGATCCGTTCGCAGGTGCGCACGCTGGATCCGCTGGCTGCGGTCAGCCTGGATGGCGGCCTGGCCGATGGCCTGATGGCCGAGTCGGTCAACGCGCGCCTGCTGGTCAGCCCGCTGCCGCCGATCCCGTTCGCCAGTGCCCTGCAGGGCGCGCTGAACTACCCCTACGGCTGTGCCGAACAGACCACCAGCAAGGGCTACGCCGCGCTGATCCTGGACCAGGCGACGTCGTCGATGCTCGGCACCGACGGCCTGGATGCCAAGACCCGCCGCGAGCGCATGGAAGGCGCGTTTGGTCGCCTGGCCTCGATGCAGGTGGCCAACGGCAACTTCTCGATGTGGGGTGACGACGGCTACGTGAACCCGTGGCTGACCCCGTACATCACCGAGTTCCTGCTCGATGCCAAGGACGGTGGCTTCGCCGTGCCGGACAGCGTGCTGCAGAAGGCGCTGAACCGCCTCAGCGAGGACCTGCTGTCCGGCGGCAACCAGTTCTACGGCCAGGATGACCGCGAGAAGCTGAAGTTCGCCAACCAGGCGTATTCCGGCTACGTGCTGGCCCGCGTCAACCGCGCGCCGCTGGGCACCCTGCGCACGCTGTATGACAACGAGCGCGGCAAGGCGGTCGGTGGTCTGTCGCTGGTCCACCTGGGCGTGGCGCTGTCGCTGCAGGGCGATGCCAAGCGTGGCCAGGCGGCGATTGCCGCCGGCTTCGCCAAGTCCAGCAGCGAGCGTCCGTCGTACTTCGGTGATTACGGCAGCGCCATCCGTGATGACGCGCTGATGATCGCGCTGACCCACGAAAACAAGCTGGCCAAGCCGGCCTGGGATGCACGCGCGGTCGATCTCGGCCGTGGCCTGGATGCCCGCCGCAATGCCGGCTGGATGTGGCTGAGCACCCAGGAGCAGGTGGCGATCGCCCGCCTCGGCAAGGCCCTGGCGGCAAACCAGAAGGCACTGGTGGCTGGTGAACTGGTGATCGGCGGCAACAGCGAAGCCATCGGCGAGCGCAAGCTGTTCGGCCGCAACTTCACAGGCAGCGAGCTGGCCAGCGGCGTGCGCTTCACCCCGCAGGGCCAGCCGCCGATGTTCGCCAGCATCGACGTGGCCGGCATCCCGCGCAGCGCGCCGGCGCCGGACAACAGCGTGCTGGGCGTCGAGCGGACCTACTTCGGCACCGACGGCAAGCCGTGGACGCCGCGCCCGCTGAAGGAAGGCGAAGCGCTGATCGTGCGCATCACCGTCAGTGCCGATACGCAGATGCCCGATGCGCTGCTGACCGACCTGCTGCCGGCCGGCCTGGAAATCGAGAACTTCAACCTGGGCGACGCCAAGCAGTGGGCCGACGTGGTGGTCGATGGCATCACCATCAGCGACCGCAGCTCGGCCGCGGACACCAAGCACGAAGAGTTCCGCGACGACCGCTACGTGGCCGCGCTGAAGCTGTCGCGTGGTGGCAAGGCCAGCGTGTTCTATTTGGTGCGTGCGGTGACCCCGGGCACCTACTCGGTGCCGCCGCCGCTGGTGGAAGACATGTACCGCCCGCAGCTGCGTGGCGTGGGCCGCAGCAATCCGACCACGATCACGGTGGTCCAGCCGTGACCGCGCGGACGGGCCGCGACGGCGCGGCCCGTCCCTCCGGCACGCTGCAATGAAGAACGACCGGACGACCCGGCGGGCGGCCCTGCGCCGCCGGCTGCAGCTGTTGTGGCCCTGGCTGCGCTGGGGCACGGCGTCGCTGCTGGTCCTGCTGCTGGTGCTGGATGTCGCGTTCCCGCCGCCGCTGCCGAAGCAGCGCGATACCAGCACTCTGGTGGTGGCCGCCGACGGCAGCCCGCTGCGCGCCTTCGCCGATGCCGAAGGCGTGTGGCGCTACCCGGCCTCGGCCGACAGCGTCTCGCCGCTGTACCTGCAGGCGCTGCTGACCTACGAAGACCGCTGGTTCTGGCAACACCCCGGCATCAACCCGCTGGCGATCCTGCGTGCCAGTGGCCAGCTGCTGCGCGGCGGCCGCATCGTGTCGGGCGGTTCGACCCTGACCATGCAGGTGGCGCGCATCCTCGATCCGCATTCGCGCACGCCGTGGGGCAAGCTCAAGCAGATGCTGCGCGCGGTACAGCTGGAAGTGTACCTGTCGAAGGCGCAGATCCTGGCGCTGTACCTGGAACGCGCGCCCTACGGCGGCACCATCGAGGGCGTGGAAGCGGCCAGCTGGGCCTACCTGGGCAAACCGGCCACCCAGCTGTCGCATGCCGAAGCCGCGCTACTGGCCGTACTGCCGCAGGCGCCGAGCCGGCTGCGTCCGGACCGCCACCCGGAAGCGGCCCAGAAGGCGCGCGACAAGGTGCTGGCGCGCATGGCCGAGCTCGGCGTGTGGACGCCGGAAGAAGTGGAGGACGCGCGCATCGAGAACGTGGTCGCGCGCTCGCTGCGCCCGCCGATGCATGCGGCACTGCTGGCGCAGCGGCTGCATTCGGCACATCCGGGCCAGGCGCGCATCCAGAGCAGCATCGACCTGGACCTGCAGCGCACGCTGGAAGAGCGCGTGGCCAGTTATTTTTCCACGCTGCCCGAGCGCACCTCGGCGGCTCTGCTGGTGGTGGACAACCAGACCCTGCAGGCCCGTGCCTATGTCGGCACGCTGGCCTTCGGTGATCGCCAGCGCCTGGGCCACGTCGACATGGTGCAGGCCTGGCGCTCGCCCGGGTCCACGCTCAAGCCGTTCCTGTACGCGATGGCGCTGGACGATGGCCTGATCCATTCGGAAAGCCTGCTGGTGGATGCGCCGCAGAGTTTCGGCAGTTACCGGCCGGGCAATTTCGATGAAGCCTTCAACGGCCCGGTCGGTGCATCGAGCGCGCTTCGCCTGTCGCTGAACGTGCCGGCGGTGGACCTGCTGCAGCGGGTGGGCTCGGCGCGTTTCGCCGCGCGCCTCTCACACGCGGGCATCCAGCTGCGTTTCCCGCCGGGCAGTTCGCCGAATCTGTCGTTGATCCTCGGCGGCACCGGTGCGCGCCTGGAAGATCTGGTTGGCGCCTTCGCCGCGCTCAATCGCAACGGCATCGCCGGACGCGTGCGCTACACCGATGACGAGCCGATGATCGAGCGGCGTCTGGCTTCGCCCGGGGCCAGCTGGATCGTGCGCGAGATGCTCGAATCCAATCCGCGCCCAGGTTATGGCGTGGGCACCTTCGATGTTGGCGGCCGCCCGCGCGTGGCCTGGAAGACCGGCACCAGTTATGGCTACCGCGACGCGTGGGCGATCGGCAGCACGCGCCACTACACGGTGGGTGTGTGGGTGGGCCGGCCCGATGGCACGCCGCTGCCTGGGCAGTACGGTGCGGTCACTGCACTGCCGCTGATGTTCGAAGTGGTGGACAGCCTGCCGCGGCAGCCTGGCGATGCCGCCGCCGCGCCGATGCCGGCCAGCGTCAGCCGCGCCGATGTGTGCTGGCCCACCGGCGGACTGGCCGAATCGTTGCCGGCCGCGCTGTGCCAGCGACGCATGCTGGCCTGGCTGCTGGACGGTGGCGTGCCGCCGACCTTCCCTGAGCGCGAGGCGCGCCGTTGGCAGCCGGGCCGCCAGCGTTACATGGCCGACGCGCGTACCGGCCAGCGGCTGTCCGCCGACTGCAGCGCGCCGCACAGCGAAGTTGAGGGCGAGATCGCGCGCTGGCCGGCGCTGTTGTCACCGTGGCTGTCCAAGGCCACGCGTGATGCTTCGCAGCTGCCGCCACTGGCAGCGGACTGCCGCGACGATGGCCGCGAAGCGAGCGTGGCCCTGCACGTGGATGGCCTGAACGATGGCGCGGCATTGGCGCGGGCACCCAATGCCGAGCACGGCGTGCGCCTGCAGCTGCGCGCGTTGGGCAGCGAACAGGCGGTGGACTGGCTGCTGGATGGTCGCTGGATCGCCCGCACCCAGGGCGCGCAGCTGATGCAGCGCGAGTTTGCCGATCCCGGCGCGCATACGCTGACGGCACTGGCTACCGATGGCGCGTGGACGCAGGTGCGGTTCACCGTCATCCGTTGACGCCGGGCATGGCCCGGCGCTACCGGTGCGACCGCTGAAATGCTCTGGTAGAGCCGAGCCCATGCTCGGCTGCTTTCGCGGGGTGCTTTCGGCGTTCAGCCGAGCGTAGGCTCGGCTCTACAGCGGTGAGCGGCGCCGTCACCGTTACTTACCGATCCACCCGTCCAGCAGGTCGGTGAACGCTGACGCCGGGCATGGCCCGCTACCGGTGCGATCGCTGAAATGCTCTGGTAGAGCCGAGCCCATGCTCGGCTGCTTTCGCGGGGTGCGTTCGGCGTTCAGCCGAGCGTAGGCTCGGCTCTACAGCGGTGAGCGGCGCCGTCACCGTTACTTACCGATCCACCCGTCCAGCAGGTCGGTGAACGCTGACGCCGGGCATGGCCCGCTACCGGTGCGATCGCTGAAATGCTCTGGTAGAGCCGAGCCCATGCTCGGCTGCTTTCGCGGGGTGCGTTCGGCGTTCAGCCGAGCGTAGGCTCGGCTCTACAGCGGTGAGCGGCGCCGTCACCGTTACTTACCGATCCACCCGTCCAGCAGGTCGGTGAACGCTGACGCCGGGCATGG
>NZ_JBXFWG010000059.1:0-22914 GCF_056854535.1 Stenotrophomonas sp. STEN054
GAGCTTCTTCCAGCTGCTGAAGCGGGAGCGGATCAAGCGGAGGATCTACAGCAATCACGACGAGGCACGCGCCGACGTCTTTCAGTACATCGAGATGTTCTACAACCCAAAGCGGCGGCACAGTTCCAACGACGGGCTGTCCCCGGTAGAGTTTGAGAAGCGGTACGCACTAAACGGCTGACGACTGTCTACAAAAGCCTGGGCGATTCAGATCGAATGGAGCGGCTTGAGGGGCAGTCCAACGATATCCGTGTGCAGGTCTCCTTCGACTTCACTGAGGGGGCGCTTTGGATTCATTTTCGTCCTGGGATCCTGCCGAATGACTATGGCGCCAGCTTTGAAGATCAGCATGACGACTTCCGTCATAGCTTGACGCACATTGCGCAAAAGGCTGCACCAGTAAAGGAAGTTACATTCCGCTACGACGGTCGCGAGATCGAAGCGTACTTCCCGGAAGTCAGGCAGGAGGCGGAGGATGCTCAGAGGGCGCGTGAAACGAGGTCGCAGGGCATGGGTACTCCCAATGCGGAGTGCATCCGCGGGCCGGGAGGCGCGGTTGCAGGTGCCGATGTCCCCGCCGGGGTCGAGGCTGCGACAGCGGGATGAAGAAACGGGCGCTTCCGCGCCCGTTTTCCCCAGTCGAGCATGGCTCGACTCTACAAAAGCCGGCTGAAGCCTCAGCTGGCCTTGCCCTGTGCATCCAGGTAACGCTCGGCGTCCAGTGCGGCCATGCAGCCGAAGCCGGCCGAGGTAATCGCCTGGCGGTAGTGCTGGTCGGCCACGTCGCCGGCGGCGAACACGCCTTCCACCGAGGTCTGGGTGGCGTTGCCGCCCAGGCCCGAGCGGATTTCCAGGTAGCCGTTGTTCATGGCCAGCTGGCCGTCGAACAGCTGGGTGTTCGGGTGGTGGCCGATGGCCACGAAGAAGCCGTGGGCCTCGATGTCGCGGGTGCTGCCGTCCAGGGTCGACTTCACCCGCACGCCGGTCACGCCGGCGTCGTTGCCCAGCACTTCTTCCACCTGGTGGTGCCAGACGGTCTCGATCTTGCCGGCGGCGACCTTGGCGAACAGCTTGTCCTGCATGATCTTTTCCGCCTTCAGAGTGTCGCGGCGGTGGACCAGGTAGACCTTGCGGGCGATGTTGGACAGGTACAGGGCTTCTTCGACAGCGGTGTTGCCGCCGCCGACCACGACCACGTCCTGGTCACGGTAGAAGAAGCCGTCGCAGGTGGCGCAGGCAGACACGCCGCGGCCCTTGAAGGCCTCTTCGGTCGGGATGCCCAGGTACTTGGCGGTGGCACCGGTGGAGATGATCAGCGCATCGCAGGTGTACTCGTGGCTGTCGCCGATCAGCTTGAACGGGCGCTGGGACAGGTCGGCCGTATGGATGTGGTCGAAGATGACCTCGGTCTCGAAGCGCTCGGCGTGGGCCTGCATGCGCGCCATCAGGTCCGGGCCCATCAGGCCGTGGGCGTCACCCGGCCAGTTGTCCACCTCGGTGGTGGTCATCAGCTGGCCACCCTGCTGCAGACCGGTGATGACGACCGGCTTCAGGTTGGCGCGGGCGGCGTAGACGGCGGCGGTCCAACCGGCCGGGCCGGAACCGAGGATGACGAGGCGCTGGTGGCGGGAGGGCAGGCTGGTGCTCATGTAAACTCGCGAAAAGGTAGATGGGACAAGGCGCTGGCGATGTTTGCGCAGCATCCTCGGCAGGTCATAGAGTGGCGGCTGGGGCGGGGTGATTCAAGCCGATGAACAGAACGCCGTCACCCACGGGTGGTTTTGGCGCCTGTCGGCACCCTGGATGCTACCCGTGACTGAAAACTGATGCCGTGTCGTTTATTATCAAACACTAACAGCGCATTCCAAAGGTATGGTCTAAGGTGGCGAAGCAGGTGCCCGAACGCTCCAAGTCCGACGACAAAAAGGCGTCGCGTCGCTCGGCGGCAGCGGCTCCAACCGACAATCCCCGCCGTCAGCGCCTCTGGCGCGACCTGGGTCTGATCGCCATCGCGCCGGCGCTGCTGTATCTGGCCGCCAGCCTGTTCACCTATTCAGCCAGTGATCCGGGTTGGTCGCACACCGGCAGCGTCGTCGCGCCCGTGCACAACATGGGCGGCCGTGCCGGCGCGTGGATCGCCGACGTGCTGCTGCAGCTGTTCGGCTACATCGCCTTCCTGCTGCCGGTCGTGCTTGGCGCGCTGGCGTGGATCGCCATGTTCGGCCTGAAGCGCGAGAGCAAGGGCGAGAACGATCTCGATCCGGCCCTGCGCCTGGTCGGCCTGGTCGGCTTCCTGATTGCTGGCACCGGCTTCCTGCACGTACGCCTGTTCGGTGGCGACGTATCCAGCGCGGGCGGCATCCTCGGCAAACTGGTCGGCAGTTCTCTCACCGTCGGCTTCGGCGCACTGGGCGCGAACCTGTTCGTGCTGGTACTGCTGCTGGCCTCGATCACCTTGGCCACCGGCCTGTCGTGGTTCGCGGTGATGGAAAAGATCGGTCGCGGCGTGATGTCGCTGGCGCCGCTGCTGGAGCGCAAGAAGGAACAGGCCACCGAGTGGCAGCAGACCCGCGCCATGCGCGAGGAGCGCCAGGAAGTGCGCAAGGCCGATGCCGAAGTGCGCGCCAAGCGCGAGCCGGTGAAGATCGAGCCGCGCCCGGAGCCGGTGATCGAGAAGAGCGATCGGGCCAAGCGCGACACGCAGATTCCGATGTTCCGTGGCGTCAACGGCGATGGCTCGGACCTGCCGCCGCTGGCCCTGCTGGATGATCCGAAGCCGCAGCCGGTGGGTTACGACAAGGACACCCTGGATGCGCTGTCGCGGCAGATCGAGTTCAAGCTCAAGGACTTCCGCATCGACGCGCAGGTGGTCGGCGCCAATCCGGGCCCGGTCATCACCCGCTTCGAGATCGAGCCGGCACCAGGCATCAAGGTCAGCCAGATCAGCTCGCTGGACAAGGACATCGCCCGCGGCCTGTCGGTGAAGTCGGTGCGCGTGGTCGACGTCATCCCGGGCAAGTCGGTGATCGGCCTGGAAATCCCCAACGTCACCCGCGAGATGATCTACCTCTCCGAACTGCTGCGTTCGAAGGAGTACGACAAGTCGGCCAGCGTGCTGACCCTGGCGCTGGGCAAGGACATCGCCGGCCGGTCCACGGTGGCCGACCTGGCGCGCATGCCGCATCTGCTGGTGGCCGGCACCACCGGCTCGGGCAAGTCGGTGGCGGTCAACGCCATGGTGCTCAGCCTGCTGTTCAAGGCCTCGCCGAAAGACCTGCGCATGCTGATGATCGACCCGAAGATGCTCGAACTGAGCGTCTACCAGGGCATCCCGCACCTGCTGGCGCCAGTGGTCACCGACATGAAGGAGGCCGCCAACGGCCTGCGCTGGTGCGTGGCCGAGATGGAGCGCCGCTACAAGCTGATGAGCGCGGTGGGCGTGCGCAACCTGGCCGGTTTCAACAAGAAGGTGAAGGACGCCCAGGACGCCGGCCAGCCGCTGATGGACCCGCTGTTCAAGCCGAACCCGGAGCTGGGCGAAGCGCCGCGCCCGCTGGAGACGCTGCCGTTCATCGTCATCTTCATCGACGAATTCGCCGACATGATGATGATCGTCGGCAAGAAGGTGGAAGAGCTGATCGCGCGCCTGGCGCAGAAGGCGCGTGCGGCCGGCATCCACCTGATCCTGGCCACCCAGCGCCCGTCGGTGGACGTCATCACCGGCCTGATCAAGGCCAACATCCCGACCCGCATCGCGTTCCAGGTCAGCTCGAAGATCGATTCGCGCACCATCCTCGACCAGTCCGGCGCGGAAACCCTGCTGGGCCACGGCGACATGCTGTACCTGCCGCCGGGCACCGCCATGCCCGAGCGCGTGCATGGCGCGTTCGTCTCCGACGATGAAGTGCATCGCGTGGTCGAGCATCTGAAGGCGATGGGTCCGGCCGACTATGTCGACGGCGTGCTGGACGAAGTGCAGACGATGGGCGACGGCGTGGTGGTCGGTGCCACCGGCCTGCCGGAGACCAGTGCTGCCGGCGACGAGTCCGACCCGCTGTACGACGAGGCGCTGCGCGTGGTCACCGAGACCCGTCGTGCGTCCATTTCCGGCGTGCAGCGGCGCCTGAAGATCGGCTACAACCGTGCAGCACGACTGATCGAGGCCATGGAAGCGGCCGGCGTGGTCAGTGCTCCCGAACACAACGGCGACCGCACGGTGCTGGCACCGCCGCCGCCGAAGTAAGTCCCGCCACGCCTACGACGTCCAAGGATCCGACGCATGTTCCGACCCGCTCCCTGTGCGCTGGCGCTGGCTTGTCTGCTTGCTGCCGGCCCGGCCCTGGCCGGGACGTCCGCCTCGGCGCCGTCGCCGGCACCGCCGTCGGTCGGCAGCGATGCCGAGGCCAGCAACAACTTCAGCTTCGTCCGTTACCGTGCGGATTACGTGGTGCGTCCGGATGCCGGCAGCGTGCAGACCGAAACCTACGAGATCCTGCTGAAGACCAAGGCGGCGGTCGAGCAGTTCAGCCAGGTGCGGCTGAGCTACAGCGAGAAGATGGAAACCCTGGACGTGGTCAGCGCCTACACCCTGACCGCCGATGGCCAGCGCCGTGATGTGCCGGCCGATCGCATCTACACCCAGGAAAGCTATTCCAGTGCGGCGGCGGCGATGTACGCCGACCGCAAGGTGCGGGTGATCGTGTTCCCGAACCTGGCGCCGGGCACGCGCCTGGTCTACCAGGTGCGCCGCGCCCAGCAGACGCCTTACTTCCCCGGCTATTTCGGCCTGTGGGAGACCTTCAATGTGTTCACCCAGTACGACGACGCCGAGGTGACCTTGAGCGCACCGGCCAGCCTGCCCATGTACGTGGACAGTCGCGGCGTGCAGGGCAGCGACACGCCGACGGTGAAGAACGGCCAGGCGCAGTGGCGCTGGCGCTACCAGCGCCGCGATCCGATGCAGGCGCAGAACTGGGCGGCGGCCGTGTGGGAGTTCGGCCCGAACATCATGGCCAGCACCTTCCGTGACTGGGCCCAGGTGGGCCACGCGTACCAGGTCAAGGCCGGCGCAGCGGCCGAGGTGACGCCGTCGATCCAGGCGCTGGCCGATGAGGTGACTGCCGGCATCAGCGACCGCAAGGCGCAGGCCGATGCGCTGTACCGCTGGGTGGCGCAGAACATCCGCTACGTGGCCGTGTACCTGGGCAATGGCGGGCTGGAGCCGAACAGCGCGCAGAGCATCCTCGACAACCACTATGGCGACTGCAAGGACCATGTGGTGGTCCTGGAAGCGCTGCTGGCGGCGAAGGGCATTGCCAGCTCTCCGGTGCTGATCGGTGCGGGCGGTGGCCCGACGCTGCCAGAGATTCCGGTGCTGGGGCGCTTCAACCACGCCATCACCTACGTGCCCGAATTCGATCTGTACCTGGATTCGACCAGTGCCTGGGCGCGCTTCGGCCAGCTGCCCGACGGCGACCTCGGTGCACCGGTACTGCGCACCCGTGACGCGACGTTGGCGCGTACCCCGGCCAACGATCCGCAGCGCAACGCGACGGCGATGGACGTGCGCTTCACCTTCGATGCGCAGGGCAACCTGCGTGGCGAGACCGTGCCGCAACTGAGCGACAACGCCGAGATCGGCATGCGTGCGCAGTTCGCCCAGCTCAACGCGCAGAACCGCGCGCGTGCCGAGGAGTCGATCATGGCTGCCTCCGGCTTCGACGGGCGCGGCCAGCTGCAGCTGCAGGGCGTGCCGGTC
Source organism: Stenotrophomonas sp. STEN054 (assembly GCF_056854535.1). Lineage (NCBI taxonomy): Bacteria > Pseudomonadati > Pseudomonadota > Gammaproteobacteria > Lysobacterales > Lysobacteraceae > Stenotrophomonas > Stenotrophomonas sp. STEN054. The sequence continues at coordinate 5,759 of NZ_JBXFWG010000059.1, forward strand.
GACCTCACCCATCCGTTCGGCTACCGCATGGCCTTCCAGGCCGAGGACTACGTGGACTTCAGCGTGGCCGGCGGCATGGCCGTGCCGGATCCGCCGGGCGGGGAATCGGTACGTGGCCTGTACGCCACGGCGTCGGCGCCTGCCAATGAGACGCCGTTCTACTGCAATGCCAGCCTGCGCGAAGAGACCTACCGCCTGCAGTTCCCTGGCAGCGTGCCGATCATCGCCATCCCGCAGAGCCAGCATTTCAGCAATGCGGCCGGTGACTACCGGGTGGACTGGGCGCGGGAAGGGCAGGACGTGATCGTCCACCACCGCCTGCAGCAGAACGCCGTGCGCGGCGCCGATGCCCTGTGCCAGCCGCAGGATTACCCGGCGTTCCGGGCGCTGTACCGCGAAGTGCGGCGCGGCTTCCGCGGACAGGTCCTGTACGGCAGATTGCCGGGCGCGGCGGGCTGAATCGCAGTTGCACGTGCGGGGCGGCATAATGTCGCCCTGATCGCCCATTCATCTTCGCCCGGGCACACTGGCTCCCAACTTTCCTGGCGCATGCGCCCACAGGATTCCTGCATGAACATCCGCTTCCGTCGTTTCCTTGCCACCACCACTCTGGCCGTGGCCTGCGCCGCTGCCGGCAGCGCCTGGGCCGGCGCCCGCGATGACCTGAAGACCTTCACCAGTGGCCTGAAGGGCCTGGATGGCCAGTTCAGCCAGCAGGTGTTCGACGGCCGCGGCAAGGTGAAGGAATCGACCAGCGGCCGCGTGGCCCTGTCGGCGCCGCGCCTGTTCCGTTGGGAATACGTACGCCCGCACGAACAGCTGATCGTGGCCGACGGCAAGAAGGTCTGGATGTACGAGCCGGACCTGGAACAGGCCACCGTGCGCGAGCAGGGCAAGGAAGAGCAGAACAGCCCGCTGACCGCGCTGATCAACCCGGCGCTGCTGGAACAGCAGTACGACCTGAGCGAAGAGGCCGGCAAGCGCGACGGTCTGCAGTGGCTGGCGCTGTCGCCGAAGCGCGATACCGAAGCCAGCTTCCAGTACGCCGCACTGGGCTTCAACGCGCAGGGCCTGGCCAAGATGGAAATCACCGACGCCGTCGGCCAGCGCACCGTCATCACCTTCAGCGGCTGGAAGCGCAACCCCGGCTTCGCCGCCGGCACCTTCAGCTTCACCCCGCCCAAGGGCACCGACGTCATCGGTGATTGATAACGGTCGCCGGGCATGGCCCGGCGCTACCGATGGATGGCGCGGTACAATGATCAGGTGCCAAGACATCGTTCCACTTCTTTCCCCGGCCCCGATCTGCTGAGCGTCGATCGGGATCATCTGCGCCCGCTGGCCGAGCGCATGCGCCCGCGCACCCTCGACGAAATGGTCGGGCAGAAGCGCCTGTTGGCGCCGGAAAGCGCGCTGCGCCGTGCGGTCGAATCCGGCCGCGTGCATTCGATGATCCTGTGGGGCCCGCCGGGCTGCGGCAAGACTACGCTGGCCCTGCTGCTGGCCGAGTACTCCGACGCCGAATTCCGTGCCATCTCCGCCGTGCTTTCCGGCCTGCCAGAGGTTCGCCATGTGCTGGCCGAGGCGGCGCAGCGTTTCGCCGAAGGCCGACGCACCGTGCTGTTCGTCGACGAAGTGCATCGCTTCAACAAGGCGCAGCAAGATGCGTTCCTGCCGCACATCGAACGCGGCACCATCCTGTTTGTTGGCGCAACCACCGAGAACCCGTCGTTCGAGCTGAACTCGGCGCTGCTGTCGCGCTGCCGCGTGCACGTGCTCGAAGGCGTTTCGCCCACCGACATCGTCGAGGCGCTGGAGCGTGCGCTGGGTGATCGCGAGCGCGGCCTCGGCGAAGAGCACATCGAAGTGGCGCCCGAACTGCTGCTGGAAATCGCCACGGCTGCCGACGGCGACGTGCGCCGTGCGCTCACCCTGCTGGAAATCGCCGCTGAGCTGGCGGGCGGGGAGGGCGGTCGCATCACTCCGCAGACCCTGACCCAGGTGCTGGCTGACCGCACCCGCCGTTTCGATAAGGGTGGCGAGCAGTTCTACGACCAGATCTCGGCGCTGCACAAATCCGTGCGCAGTTCCAACCCTGATGCCGCGCTGTACTGGCTGACGCGCATGCTCGATGGCGGCTGCGATCCGTCCTATCTGGCGCGCCGGCTGACCCGCATGGCCATCGAGGATATCGGCCTGGCCGATCCGCGCGCGCAGAGCATGGCGCTGGAAGCCTGGGACATCTACGAGCGCCTGGGCAGCCCGGAGGGTGAGCTCGCCTTCGCGCAGCTGGTGCTGTATCTGGCCAGCACCGCCAAATCGAACGCCGGCTACGCGGCCTTCAACCAGGCCAAGGCCGACGTGCGCGAAAGCGGTACCGAAGAAGTGCCGCTGCACCTGCGCAACGCCCCGACCAAGCTGATGAAGGAACTCGGCTACGGTGCCGAGTACCAGTACGACCACGATGCCGAGGGTGGCATCGCGCTGGACCAGACCGGTTTCCCGGATGCGATGGGCGAGCGGGTGTACTACAACCCGGTGCCGCGCGGGCTGGAGATCAAGCTGAAGGAAAAGCTGGACCGTCTGCGCGCAGAGCGTGAGGCGGCGAGGGCAGCAAAAGGCCGCTGACCCCGCTTCTGTAGAGTCGAGCCACGCTCGACTGCTTTCGCACCCCAGTCGAGCACGGCTCGACTCCATAAAAGCCGCCGCATTTGTCGCGGCTGCCGGCCTTTGGCACACTGCGCGCCTTCTTTTCCCAAGGACTTTCCTGCCATGGACCAGCTCATCCTGCCGTTGAAGCGTTACGCCCAGTTCGAAGGTCGCGCAAACCGTCGCGAATACTGGATGTTCCAGCTGTTCATGCTGATCGTCTCGGTGGTGCTGATGGTGCCGATGATCACCGCACTGGTGATGCAGTCCGATGGCCTGGGCATCGCGTCGATCATCCTGTTTGTCCTGTTCTGGCTGGCCACCCTGCTGCCGGTCATCGCCGTCACCGTGCGCCGCCTGCATGACTGCAACCAGTCGGGCTGGCTGTACCTGCTGGCCTTCATCCCGTTTGGTGGCCTGGTGATCTTCGTGTTCACGCTGCTGCCGGGCACGCCGGACGCAAACCCTTACGGCCCGGTTCCGCCGGAATTCGGCTGAGTCTTCAGCAGGCAGGTACGCCGGGCGTGGCCCGGCGCTACCGCTCGCGGCCCGCAAGGATCGCGCACGATACACAGCGCGACCTGTGATCGATGTGATAATCATTCGCGTTTAAGGTAGACTGCGGTCCCTTGATGAAGAGGCGGCAGTGCCCGCCGCATCCGTCACCCATGATGTTTTCCGCACGCTCCTTCGGCTGCCTGGCCGCCCTGATGATGGGGGTCCTGATGGCCACGCCCTACGCCCATGCGCAGCAGCGCAATCCGCAGCAGCTGATGGGTCGCACCGTGCTCGACGAGCCGGCGTCCAGCTATCGCTTCGAACGTTTCGTGATCGACAGCCCTGACCAGCAGCGCCGCTGGCGGGTGAACGTGGCGATCCCGGCAAAGGCCTCCAGGACCCCGTCGCCGGTGCTGTATGCGCTGGATGGCAACGCCGTCGCCATGGTGCTGGACCAGCCACTGCTTGCCGAGCTGGCCGCCACCAAGGCGCCGCCGGTGCTGGTGCTGATCGGCTACGACAACGAGCTGCGCATCGACTCGCCGGCCCGCACCCTGGACTACACCGCCTGGATCGACCGCGCCGATGACGAGGGCGGCACCACCCAGGCCGTTGGCGGTGGTGCCGACGTCTTCCTCGACCTGATCGAGCGCCGCATCAAGCCCGAAGTGGAGCGCCGCGCGAACATCGACAGCCACCAACAGTCGCTGTGGGGTCACTCGCTGGGCGGCCTGTTCGTGCTCAATGCGCTGTACACCCGACCCGCCGCGTTCCAGGCCTATCTGTCGGCCAGCCCGTCGCTTTGGTGGAGCCAGGGCGCGGCCTTGGGCGATCCCGAGCAGCAGTTCGTGCAGAACGTGCATGGCCAGCCGGCCAAGGTCTGGTTGATGCTGGGCGGTGCCGAGCGTGTCGGCGACCGCGGCAAGCGTGACATGAGCAACCCGCGCGTGGTCGCGCATCTGCGCCGCATTGGCGGCGCCACCCCGGATGCCGCCCTGCAGCTGTCCACGCGCCTGGCCAAGGTGCCCGGCCTGAGCGTGCAGTACCGCGAATTCCCCGGCCTCGGCCACGGCCCGATGCTGCCCGCGTCCTTCCACGCGGCCCTGCATGAGCTGTACGGCGTGGCCGACCGCAGCGTGGACGATGGCAAGGCGCCGTCGTCCGCAAACGCTGCGGAATGAATCCCCGCACGGCCTGGCCGTGCGACCCCACTACCCAGGCAGGACTGCCGATGTGCAGCGGCCCAGGCAACCGATGAATCCCGCGCCACGAGGCGCGGCCTACGTGTGCAAGGAGCCTTCCATGTCGTTTCGTCCGTCCCTCCGCCTGACCTCCCTGGCCGCCGGCCTGCTGCTGGCGGTCACCGCCACCGCGCAGCCGGTGTTCGACCAGCCCGCCAGCGCCACGTTCAAGGGCAGCGTGATCTCGCGCGGCGAGAACGTTGTTCCCGGAAGCACGGCCGAGGTCATCGGCCGTGGCTTCGTGCCGGGGCAGCAGGTCAGCCTGGTGCGCGGTGACAGCGTGCTCAACGCGCAGCCGCTGGTGGTCGATGCCGATGGCAACTTCAAGACCTCGCTGGCGATTCCCGCCGATGCCGTGCCGGGCACGCACCCGGTGGTCGTCCGGGCCAGCCAGCCGTCGGCGGCCACCGTGCTGAAGCTGCGCATCTCGCCGCAGCTGCCGCTGTCGGGCCAGCAGCAGTTCGCCACCCAGTCCAGCAAGCTGGTGCCGGGCCTGTACCAGTCGGCCTACAGCGCCGCCAGCAACGCGGTGTTCGTCACCTCCTCGGTCGGCCGTCCGCCGGTCACCCAGTCGCAGCTGCTGAAGCTGGACCCGAAGACCCTGAAGGTGACCAAGGCGATCACCCCGGCGCAGGTCGCTGGCACCACCAATGGCGCGGTGTACGCGGTCTATGGCGTGGGTGTGGATGACGCCAACGGCAATGTCTGGGTCACCAACACCCGCCAGAATTCGATCGCGGTGTACCGCCAGAAGGATCTGTCACTGGTCCACCAGTTCCCGGTCGACACCGTGCCGCATGCGCGCGACGTCGTGGTGGATGGCACCCACGGCAAAGTGTTTGCCTCGGCCACCGGCGAAGACCACCTGTCGGTATTCGATGCCAGGACGCTGAAGGAGCTGCCGCCGATCACCCTGGAGTCGGGCGTCGACGAAGGCAAGTTCACCCCGATGAGCCTGGTGCTGGACGAAAAGGCCGGCAAGCTGTTCACCGTCAGCATCGGCACGCCCGAGGCTGCGGTGATCGACGTCGCCACCGGTAAAGTCGACAAGGTCATCGATCTGGGCAATTCGATCAGCGCCTCGGGCGTGGCCTTCGATGCGCAGCAGAACCGCCTGTACGTGGCCTCGCAGGGCACCGACAACCTGCTGATCGTCGATGTGGCCAGCGGCAAGGTCGTGCACGACGTGCCGGTGGGTGCCGGTGCGCTGAACGTCGCCTTCGATGACAAGAGCGGCCTGGCCTATGTCACCAACCGCGGCGCCGGCACCGTCACCGTCGTTGACCGCGATGGCAAGGTGGTCGGCAACCTCGATGGCGGCACCTTCCCCAACCATGTGCGCGCCGATGGCAAGGGCAGCGTGTTCGCGGTGAACAAGTCGCGCGGCGCCGACGACGCCAAGGGCGACCGCATCACCCGGATCACCCCGCGCCAGCCGTAACCCACGTGCCGGGCGAGGGCGATGACTTCGCCCGGCCAGCAAGGAGATTTCGCATGAACATCGCTTCCCGTCTGCGCCTGTGTGCGCTTCCGCTGGCCGTTTCACTGGCGCTGGCCGCCTGTGGCGGCACTTCGGCGCCGCCTGCGGCCAACGACGCCGCTGCGCCTGCCGCAGAAAACGCCGCAGCGGCTACCGAACTGCCTGCCGGCTGGCAGCGCGTGGCGGGCACCGATCTGCCGGCCCTGACCGGCCAGGTGCCGGTGCTGCCGGCCAAGGTGCGCTCTGACGATGGCGCCGACGCCGAAGTGACCGACACCAGCCGCATCATCGCCGGCGGTGACGATGTGATTGCCGTGCTGGAGGCGCTGGGCCTGGGCAAGCAGGTGTTTGCCGCACCGACCAACACCACCACGCAGGCCGGCCAGGCCGCGCCGCACCAGTTCCTGTTCAACCGCACCACCGGCGTCGAGGGCGTGGTGAGCCTGCATGGCTCGCTGTTCCTCGGCAACAGCCTGCGCCGCCACACCGTGCTGGCGGGCAAGCTGCGCGAGGTGGGCGAATCGGCCGTGGTGATCGATGACCTGCAGCCGGCGCCGGACAAGGTGCGCAAGGTGGCGGCCGCCGTGGGCTTGGCCGATGCCGGGCAGACTCTGGCGACGCAGGTGCAGCGCCAGTTGGATGAGGCGGCGGCACTGGGCAAGGGCCTGGCGCATGCGCCGCGCGTGATCCACGTGTCGGCTACCGGTGGCGGTGGCAATCCGACCGTGGCCGGCGCAGACAGCGCGTCGGCCGGGATGATCGCCCTGGCGGGCGGCGTCAACATCGGCAGCGAGGCAGGGGTGAAGAACTACTCGCAGCTGAGCAATGAAGGCGTGATCGCCGCAGCACCGGAGGTGATCCTGGTGACCGAGCATGACCTGCAGCAGTTCGGGGGCGCCGACGGCCTGTGGAAGGCCTATCCCACCCTGAAGCAGACGCCGGCCGGCGCGGCCAACCGGGTCTGGGTAATGCCCGATGTGCAGCTGAAGTACACCAGCGTCGGCACCGGCGCGGGCGCCCTGGCCCTGGCCAGGGCTCTAGCGGCGCTGCCGCCGGCATGAGTCCGGCTGATCGGCGCCGCCGTCGCGGGCGGGTGATGCTGTGGGTGGCGCTGCTGGCTCTGGTGGGCGCGGTGCTGGCGTCATTTGCGATGGGGCCGCTGCGCCTGCCGCCATTGGACGTTCTGCAGGCCTTGGGGGTGAAGCTGGGCCTGGTGGATCCGCAGGCGGTCAGCCGCCGCGACCTCGCCGTGGTGTGGCAGCTGCGCATTCCGCGCGCCCTGCTGGGGGCCATGGTGGGGGCGGCGTTGGCAATGGCTGGCGCGAGCCTGCAGGGATTGTTCGGCAATCCGCTGGCCGACCCCGGCATCGTTGGCGTCAGCCAAGGCGCGGCGCTGGGCGCCGTTGCGGCGATCGTCCTGGGGGCGGCAGGCGCAGCGGGCTGGCTGGTGCCAGTGGCTGCATTTGGCGGTGGCGCACTGGCCATCGGCCTGACCTACGCATTGGCGCGCCCGGGAAAGGGCAGTGGCAATGCAACGCTGCTGCTGGTGGGCATTGCGATGGCGGCGTTCTGCTCGGCGCTGATCGGCTTCCTCACTTACATCGCCAGCGAGAGCCAACTGCAGTCGCTGGTGTTCTGGCAGATGGGCTCGTTGGCGCAGGCCAACTGGGCAGACGTGGCCGCCGTGGTGCCGCTTTTCGCCATTGGTGTTTTCGCGCTGCTGCGTATGGCCACGCCGCTGGACATGCTGGCGCTGGGGGAGCGCCAGGCGCAGCATCTGGGCCTGGATGTCGCGCGGACGCGACGGATGCTGGTGGCTTTCAGCGCGTTGCTGGTGGGTGCGGCGGTGGCGTTTGCCGGCTCGATCAGTTTCGTCGGCCTGGTGGTGCCGCACGTCGCGCGGCTGCTGGTCGGCCCGGGCCATCGCTGGTTGCTGCCGGTATCGGGCGTGCTGGGGGCGCTGTTGATCGTCATTGCCGATACCGCCGCGCGCACACTGGATCCGCCGGCGGAAATTCCGCTGGGCCTGTTCTCGGCCGCGCTGGGCGCGCCGTTCTTCCTTTGGCTGGTGCTGCAGCAGCGCCGCAAGGACACGCCATGAGCGATTTCCTGCAGTTGCGCGATGTGGTGGTGCGCCACCAGCAGCGCGAGATCCTGCATGGCATCAATCTGACCTTCGCACCGGGTACGGTGACCGCGCTGGTCGGCCCGAACGGCGCCGGCAAATCGACCCTGCTGGCGGTGGCCGCCGGCGATCTGCGGCCCGATGTTGGCGAAGTGCAGTTGCATGGTGCCCCGCTGCGCAGCTACAAGTCCGGCCCGCTCGCGCGCAAACGCGCGGTGATGCCGCAGGAACATGGCGTGCGCTTCGCCTTCAGCGTTGAAGAAGTGGTGGCGATGGGGCGGCTGCCGCATCCGCCGGATCCCACGGTGGACGATGCGCGGGTGGAGGCGGCCATCGACGCCGCCGAGCTGCAGGCGCTGTGCCTGCGCGAAGTGCAGCAGTTGTCCGGCGGTGAATCGGCACGCACCACGTTTGCGCGCGTGCTGGCGCAGGACACGCCGCTGCTGCTGTTGGATGAGCCGACAGCCGCACTGGATCTTCGCCACCAGGAACGCACGCTGCGCAGCGTGCGCGCGTGTGCCGAAGCGGGCGCCTGCGTGATCGTGGTGCTGCATGACCTGAACCTTGCGGCCGGATATGCCGATCGCATTGTGCTGCTGGAGCAGGGCAGGGTAGCGGCCGATGGCACGCCTGCGCAGGTGCTGACGGAAGCGAACCTGCAGCGCGTGTATCAGCAGGATGTGGTGGTGCTGCAGCATCCCCGCCGGGGCGTGCCGCTGGTGGTAGTGACCTGACCCCATTGAGCAAGGCTGGATTCCGCTTCGCACCGTATTATTGGCGGTTCGTTTTTCTCAACGGACTGACCCCCATGAAGCATCGTTTCCCCCGCACCGCCTTGCTGGTTTCGTTGGCTGCAGCGGCGTGCAGCGTCCATGCCGCATCCACCCGCACGGTGTCGATCGAGAAGGCGGCCGACCAGGCCACGTCCATCGAGACGCGCCATGCCAATGGCGCAGGCGCCAAGCCTGATCTGTTCGCCACGCACTACTACACCGGCGGCGCGATGATGATGGCCTGGGGCGACCAGCGCGTACTACTGCTCTGCAAGAAGTCGGCATACCTCAAGCTGCCGGGCATGAAGCCCGCCGCCAGTGAACTGCCGCTGGAAAAGCGCCAGATGGTCGGCTATGAAGCCATGATGGCCGGCTACGGCGGCATCGCTGCCATTGCCGGCCTGGCGGATGGCTCGGTTGAAGTGGCCGACGATGGCAGTGAAGTGCGTCGCCATGCCGAGCGCTCGTGGGCCTACGGCACTGAACGCTACGACGTGATCAGTCAGCGCATGCCGGATGGTGCGCTGCGCGTGCGCGCGTTGAAGACCGCAACGGTGAACAACGCCAAGCCGTCCAAGCCGGGCGACACATTCAGCACCGATGAGGATCAGGCTGCGCGCCTGGCCGAGCTGGGCGCGGTGGGCAGCTGGACCGAGATCACGATGTACGACTCGCCCAAGCGTGCCGAGGTCGATCCTGAGTATTCGTTGAAGGACTGGGTGTCGGTGACCGGTGACCATGCCGCGACTGTGGCTGAGGCGCGGCGGATCAACGGCTGCGAGTGATGCTTGGTGGAGGGGTTAGAGCCCTTGGCTTTTCCAAGGGATCTGGCCCCACCAAGCCTCATCGTTCCATTCATGCGTGCAATAGCCACTTGCGCGCCAGAATGGCAGGTCTAGAATGCGCCCCATGAACCGGATGCCGCTCCTGAAGTTTTTCACCCTGACCCGCGCAAGCGCGGAACGGGCGTGTCTGCCTGGAGTGCCACGGGGCCGTTGATACGGCCATCGATGGACCATCCACAGAGCGCCCTTCGGGGCGCTCTTTTCGTTTCCGCCATTTCATTCCACCCGCAACACCGAGGAGAACGTGCCATGCACCAGATCGCCGAGACCGAACGCTAGCCGCGCGCCCTGTCGCCAACCGGGGTGCGCGGCCCCTGAAGTTGGCTTTGCAGGAACCTATCTCATGAACACCCATGTCCTTTCCCGCCGTCGCAACCTCGGCATCATTGCCCACATCGACGCCGGTAAAACCACGCTGACCGAACGCCTGCTGTGGAAAAGCGGTGAGATCCATCGCGTCGGCGAAGTGCACGACGGCAATGCGACCACCGATTTCTCGGCGATCGAACGCGAACGCGGCATCACCATCGGCGCGGCCGCCGTGCAGGCGCAATGGGCGCCGCGCGACCTGCCGCCGCATCGGCTGACCCTGATCGACACCCCCGGCCACATCGACTTCGCCATTGAAGTCGAGCGTTCGCTGCGCGTGCTCGACGGTGCCGTGGCCGTGTTCTCGGCCGTCGATGGCGTGCAGCCGCAGTCGGAAACCGTGTGGCGCCAGGCGCGCCGGCATCGCGTGCCGCTCATTGGCTTCGTCAACAAGATGGACCGCGTCGGCGCATCGTTCGAGCGCGTGCTGGAGCAGCTGCAGGACAAGCTGCAGGCGCGGCCGTGGGCGCTGGGCGTGCCGTTGGGTAGCGAGAGCGAGTTCCATGGCTGGGTCGACCTGGTTGACGAGCGCGTGCTGCGTTGGCAGGACGGCGCTGCGGCGTCCATCACCCCCTGGGGCGAGGACGAGCGCGCGCCGTGGCAGGCGCAGCGGCAGGCGCTGATCGAGGCTGTGGCCGACCATGATGACGTGCTGGCCTCGGCGTGGCTGGAAGGTGCGGCGATCGATGCGGCGATGTTGCGCGCAGCGATCCGCCGGGCCACGCTGGCCGGTGCCGGCGTGCCGGTGCTGGCGGGCGCGGCCTTCAAAGACAAGGGCATCGAAACGCTGCTGGACGCGGTGGTCGATTACCTGCCGTCGCCACTGGATCGCCCGGCCGTCACTGCCGAAGCGGAACACGGCGAGGTGTCGCTGCCGCCGGATCCGGACGGTCCGCTGGCGGGCCTGCTGTTCAAGATCACCCACCAGCAGCACGGCGCGCTGAGCTTCGTGCGGTTGTACTCGGGCACCTTGAAGGTGGGCGAAGCCATTGCCAGTTCGCAGCACCCGCAGGGGCGCCGCGTCAGCCGCCTGGTGCGCGTGCAGGCCGACCAGACCCACGACATCGAGCAGGCCATCGCCGGCGACATCGTCGCGGTACTGGGCTGGAAGGATGCCGTCAGCGGTGAAACGCTGAGCGGGCGAGGGCAGCCGTTGCGCCTGGAGAGCATCCAGTCGCAGGCGCCGGTACTGGCCTGGCGGCTGGAGCCGGCACGCGCGGCCGACCTCATCCGCATGGCGCAGGGCCTGGCCAGCCTGGCCCAGGAAGACCCGTCGTTCAAGGTGGAAACCGAGCGCGACAGTGGCGAAACCCTGGTCTGGGGCATGGGCGAGCTGCACCTGGAGGTGATGGTCGAGCGCCTGCGCAGCGAATGGAAGGTCGATGTTGGCGTTGGCGCGCCGCGCGTGGCCTACCAGGAAACGCCGTTGCGCGCGGTGTCCGGCGTGGTTGGTCGGGTCTCCAAGCAGAATGGCGGCCAGGGCCAGTTCGCCCATGTGGTGCTGGACGTGGTGCCGCGCGAGGACGACCAGGTCGTGTTCAACGACCGCATCGTCGGTGGCGTGGTCCCGCGCGGCTTCATCGCCGCGGTGGAAAAGGGTGTGCGTGCGGCGCTGACCTCCGGGCCGCAGGGACATCCGGTGGTGGGCATCGAGATCAGCCTGGTCGATGGGGAAACCCATGCCAAGGACTCCTCGGAGATGGCCTTCCACCGCGCTGGCGGCGAGGCGATCAAGGCCGCGCTGGCTGCGGGCGGTACGCAGCTGCTGGAACCGGTGATGGCCGTGACGGTGCATTCGCCGTCGGCCTCGGTGGGTGATGTGGTGGGCGACCTCAACCGTCGCCACGGCCGCATCGCACGCATCGACGACCAGGAAGGTCGCGCCGAAGTCAGTGGTTTTGCGCCGCTGGCCAACCTGGTGGGTTACACCACCTCGTTGCGCTCGCTCAGCCAGGGGCGCGCCAGCAGTGAAGCGCATCTGCACGGCTACGAGCCGGTGCGCGCTGGGTGATGCAAGGCAGAGGGAGCCGGTTCGCGGGCTCCCTTTTTTTGTTCTGCCGATGCCATGGGCATCCACACGTGGCGTGGATCTACTCGTGTCTGCGGGCGTCATTGGTATCCACGCATGGCGTGGATCTACTGGATCTGCGGGTGTCATGCGCATCCATGCATGGCATGGATCTACAATGGCGCAGTAGTTCCACGCCATGCGTGGATAGGGCGGGTCCTCCACTACGCGCGCCGGCTCGCGCTGCAATGCAACACAAGTGCAGAAAAAGCTGGATTAAAGTGATGCCTCACGATAAATTGCGCACCCCTGTTGATTTGCCGCCGATCGCACCCGCCATGCGTGATGACAACGACCCCGGAACCCTGGAGCTGACCCTGCCGCGCAAACGCGGTCGGCCGCCCAAGTTCGGGTACGCCATGAGCGATGCGCAGCGGGCTGCGCGCTACCGTGCGCGCAGGGCAGGGCAGGCCAACCACGCCGATGTGCGCTCGTGCAGTGACATGGTGCTGCTGGACAAGATCCGCGCGGCCGTCAGTGCCCGCGACACCGAACTGGCCGGTTTTCTGGTGCACGTGCTGTGGCAACGCTACCCGCTGCAGCTGAAATAAATTCGCGTCGGGGTGGCTCTTGTCATGCGGCTTGTTGATAATGCGGGGTTCAGGTTGTTCCCGCTGGCGCGCCCGGGATGGCAGGCGTGCATGTTCGACATGGCTTTGACGATGACCACCACCAGCGATACCACCACCGAAGCTGCACAGAGCGGCGCACCCCTGTTCTACACCCGTCCGGTGCCGCTGCAGGCCGACGTGCATGCCGATGTGCGCATCCTGCCGGGCAAGCTGGAGTTCGCTGCTGGCAGCAACTCGATCCCGCTGGTGCTCGGCGAATTCTCGCTGGCGCTGCACCACTTCCCGATTCTCTTCGCCGGCCCCACCGCCGTGCCGATGGCCGCAGTCGGCATCACCACCGAAAACCTGTTCATCACCGATGGCCTGTGGGCGGATGAAACCTACATCCCGGCCTACCTGCGTCGCCATCCCTTCATCTTCATCGACACCGGCAAGGACAATGACTTCCTGCTGGGCATCGACGAAGAGAGCCCGCGCATCGTGCGTGGCGGCGAAGAAGGCCAGCCGCTGTTCGTCGACGGCAAGGCCACCGACATGGTGCAGCAGGCACTGGAGTTCTGCGGCCAGTTCACCCGCGAGCACGAACAGACCCAGGCCTTCTCCAAGGCGCTGCTGGAAAACAACCTGCTGGTCGAGCGCAACGCCACCATCCGCCTGCCCGATGGCCGTGAGTTCAACCTCAATGGCTTCTTCGTGGTGGACGTGGAGAAGTTTGTCGCACTGCCGGACGCCACGGTCGTCGAATGGCACCGCAGCGGCTGGCTGGCGCTGATCCACCAGCACCTGATGTCGCTGGGTCGCTTCAATGACCTGACCCGTCGCCAGGCCGAGCGCAACGCAGCCTGAGTCAGGGCTCTGGCGCGGCGGGAAGATCGCCGCGCCAGACACGCAACACCCGCAGCAGCCGCTGGGCTTCGTGCCAGTCCGCAGCAGCGGCGTTGCCCACGCTCCACAGTTCACCCGCCACGTCCTGCATGGCGGCGGCGCCGCGCATCTGCAGGACGCCCTGCAGACGGTGGGCATGATGACGCAACACTGTCGTATCCTGCGCGTCCACGGCCTGTTGCAGCAGCGCCATTTCTGCACGGATGTCCTGGTCGTAGTCCGCAAGCAGCTGTGCCGGCAGGTCGGTTGCGGGCGATTCATCTCTGACGCGAAGGCCCAGTGCATCCAGCAGGCGTTCGATCTGCAGAGGCTTGACCAGCACGCCATCGAAGCCCGCACGCTGGCAGCGCTGCAGGTGCTCATCACCGCTGTGCGCTGACAGTGCGAGCAGGCATGGCCGATCCGCCTGATCGCGCTCCTGCCCGCGCAGCTGCGCAGCCAGCGCGTAGCCATCCATCGCGTCCAGTTCTATGTCGAGCAAAACGACCGACGCGGGCGAGGCGGCCTGCTGGGTAAGCGCCGCGGCAGGAGTACCTGCCTCGCGCACGGCCGCGCCGAGCTGCTGCAGCTGCGCGGCAATGACCCTGCGATTGAGTTCGTGGTCGTCGACCAGCAACACCTGCACGCCACTGAGCGGCCACGGTGTATCCGGCACTTCCTGCGCAAGCGCGCGCTCATCCAGCACCCGCACCGGCACACGCAGGGTGAAACGGCTGCCACGGCCATGCACGCTATGTGCATCAAGGGTGCCCCCCATGGCCTGCGCCAGCTGACGGCTGATCGATAGACCCAGTCCGCTGCCGCCACGTTGACGGCCGCCATCGGCCTGGCGATAGGGCGCGAACAGCTCGGCCATCTGTGCGGGCGCAATGCCGACGCCGCTGTCGACCACCTCGATCTGCAGCCGGGCAGGGTGGGATGCAACGTCCAGTTCGACGCGCAGGTCCACGTTGCCCACGTCGGTGAACTTGAGTGCGTTGCCCAGCAGGTTGTCCAGAATCTGTCGCAGGCAGTCGGGATCGAGCACCACCGGCGGCAAGGCATCGCCTGCATGCAGTTGCAGGCGCAGGCCGCGCTGCTGGGCCTGCGGCGTGGCTGCCTGCACGGCCTGCATGCATAAAGCAGCTGGCGCGCATGGTTGAGGCCTCGGCCGGAAGCTGCCGTCCGCCAGCCGGGAGAAATCCAGGGCGCGGTTGAGCAGCCTGCGCAGGATCTGCCCGGCATTGGCGGCGATGGAGGCAAGTTCGTGCGCACCTGCCGGCAGCGGACCCTGCTTGAGCAGGTCGACCGCACTCACCATGGCCTGCGCCGCATTGCGCACTTCGTGATTGACCATGCTGGAGGCGTGGTTGCGCTCACGCTGCTGTGCTGGCAGGCGATTGCGCCTGCGCTTGGATACGGCCAGGGAGATAGACAAGGCCAGCATGCCGATGACGATGACCGGCCGCACCCAGCGCGGCGTGCGGATGGTGGCATGACCCCATCGGTCCGCCAGCGTCTGTCGAGCCCAGTGCTGCAGCAGCGCAGCGTGCTCATCAATGCTGATCTGTGCCAAGGCATCTTCGATGCGATCAATCAGCTGCTGGTCACTCTGGCGTGCCAGCAGGTGCAGCTCGCGGGGAAAGTGTCCCCGCAGTGGCTGCACGCGCAGGCTGCCGCTGAAGTCGCGCCTGAACACCGGCCGCAGACTTGCTTCCAGGCCTATGGCTGCATCTGCCTTTCCCGCATCGACCAGTGCCAGTGCCGCGTGCATGTTGGGCGCCGCAATGACCTCCACCTGTGGGTGGCGCGCGATCAACCAGGCGGGGTAGGGGCCGCCTCCCACGGCGGCCAGCTTCTGGCTGCGCAGCCCGCCTGCGTCGTGGGGCAGGGGTGCGCCCAGCGGGCCAGCCAATACGGTGTCGCCCCCGCGAAACGGACGCGATTGGATGAGGCCGGCGCAGGGCAAGGGCAGGTCGCTGGCCTCGCCTTGCACCAGCACCAGGTCGGCCTGCCGCGTGCAGACCGCCGCGATGGCGGCGAGGGTGCTGTCATGCGGCTGATCGATAAAGGACAGGCCGGAGTGCTGCGCCACCAATTTCGCATAACGATGTGCAATGGTGGGCGGCGCGTCCGGCTGTGGCGGCTCAGGGAATGGTCGCAACATGGGGCCGGTTGCGACACGCACCGGGCGTCGTGGGTGCCCGGTTGGCTGCGGCCCATCCATCGTTGCGCTGGTAAGCAGGCAGACCGCGAGGGCCGCAATTGTCATGCGCCGCCACGCTGGGGCGATCACAGCGCCTCCAGTTGGGTGCGGAGCGCGTAGATTTCGGCGTCATTGCGCAGGCCAAGCTTGCGCAGCGCGGCGCTCTTCTGGGTGCTGATGGTCTTGATGCTGCGGTGGCGCTGCACTGCGATTTCGGACACCGTCATGCCATCCAGAAGCAGATGCAGCACCTCGCGTTCGTTGCGGCTGAGCGGTTCGCGCGTGGGCGGCAGTTTGCACCCGGGAGGAAGCCGGTACAGCCCCTGGGATACCCGGACTACAGCATCGGAGAGCTCGGCCAATGGCTCGCATTTGCTGACATAGCCACTGATTCCAGCATCCAGCAGCACTTGGATGCCGGCGTTCGACGACTGGCCCGCAAACGCCAGCAGCGAGACCCGCGGCGCGCACTCGCGCAGCTTCAGCACCAACTCGGGGCCGCTCAGATCGTCCACGCCCAGTGTGATGTCGATGATGGCCACATCCACCGGGTGGTTCATCAGGTACTTCAACAGTGGCGCGCTATGGCCGTGGCTGGCGACGATCCTGAAGCGCGTATCGGTGCCGAGGTGCGTGCCGACGCCGCGTCGGACGACGTCATGATCGTCGAGCAGTGCCAGCCGAAGGCGACGCGGTGCAGGATATCCATTCATGCGCAGGGAGGTGATCGTCGCCCAGGGGCGTGGCGCTTATTCTGGCGCCGCCATCCTGGTGGTCATCGAATTCGTACGATTTTTGCGACTATTCCTAAACGGGCGGCTGGCGACCTGTGTGTGCTTTGAAATCTGGGGGCCAGGGCCTTGGTCGGGCGCCCAGATCTCAAGGAATTTTGGTTATTAACGTGACGCGTCACGGCCATTTGGTTCGGCAATCTACGAGGAGGCGATATGCGGGCCTCGATCTGGTGGCGTGTTGTGTGCCTGGGGATGGCGCTGGCTTGTGCCGGAGCTGGTTAGGCGCAGGAGGCCCAGATCGAACGACGCCTCGAGGTTGCCGGTGTCATGGCGATCGTTCCGGGCGGCCGGACCCTGGGATCCATCAGGCTGGATGGTGGCCGGTGCTTTGACCTGGCGCCGCCGGAAACGGTGCTGAAGCAGCGGCAGCGCTGGCAGAACAAGCGTGTAGTGGTGAGCGGGCCGCTCATGTACTGGCCGCAGAGGTTGGTTGCCGGGTTGATGTGGATCGACATCAAGGACCGGAAGGTTGAGGGGGTTAGGTGCTCGGAGAGCATCATCTATGTGGAAACGCTCAGGAGGTTGTAGATCCTGCGGCACACCGTCCGCCATAGAACATAATATACATTATGCGAAATGGTGGATGGCCCGAGCTGCGGCGTTCGTCTCCTCCGCATGGCAATGGCTGGGCCTCTGGCTCGGCTCTTGCCTCCCTGATCGCTCCCCCGACAA
>NZ_JBXFWG010000060.1:0-20953 GCF_056854535.1 Stenotrophomonas sp. STEN054
CCCGCCGCCGGCCAGCCCCTCCGCCACCCCACCCCCCAACCCCACGCGCGCGCGGGCCCCCCCCACCCCCCCGGCGGTGGGTCATTTACCAAAACCCAGCAGCAGCGGGTCGTGGTCGGAGCTGCGCCACGGGCCCGGCACGTTGCGGCCCTGGTAGCCGCTGGCGTCCTGCTCGTCGGCGTTGCTGTGCCATTCGGCAGCACCGCGCAGGCGC
Source organism: Stenotrophomonas sp. STEN054 (assembly GCF_056854535.1). Taxonomy (NCBI): domain Bacteria; kingdom Pseudomonadati; phylum Pseudomonadota; class Gammaproteobacteria; order Lysobacterales; family Lysobacteraceae; genus Stenotrophomonas; species Stenotrophomonas sp. STEN054. Next base: position 215 of record NZ_JBXFWG010000060.1, read on the forward strand.
TTGGCCATGCCCGGGCTCAGCAGCGCGTGGTCGAGGCGGCCGGTGTAGCCGTTGTAGACGTAGCTGTAGGGATGCTCGACCTTGGCCACCTTGAAGGCGTCCTGCCAGCCGAGGTCATGCAGGGTGCGGATCGGGTCTTCCTGCGCATAGGCGTTGAAGTCGCCCAGCAGCACCGCGTCCTGGGCACCGGTGCCGGTCGGGTTGGTCTTCAGCCAGTCGTTCAACTGCTGCGCCGAGGCGACGCGGGTGGCGTTCCAGCAGCCCTGGCCGTCGTTGCGGTCGGCATCGGCGCCTGCAGCCTCGCGGCAGCCCTTGGACTTGAAGTGGTTGGCGACCACCACGAACGGCGCGCCCTGCTTGGCCTGGAAGGCCTGCGCCAGCGGCACGCGGCTGTGCTCGACGAACGGGCCGCCGGTCAGCGTGGCCGGCTTGCCCAGCGGCTGCAGGCGGCTGCTGCGGTAGATGATGCCGACGCGGATCGGGTTGTCGCCCGGTCCGTTGCCGGCGTCGACGAAGCGCCAGTCGCCCTGCGCACCGCGGTCGCGGTTGAGCGCATCGACCAGTTCGGCAATGGCCGACTGCGGACCGTAGCCGTCGTTTTCCAGTTCCATCAGCGCGGCGACATCGGCGCCGAGCGAGTTGACGGTGGTGACCAGCTTGGCCACCTGGGCCTTGTGCTCGTCCAGCGTGCGCGCGCCGCGCAGGGTCGGGAAACCACCGCCCTGGCCATCACCGTTGAAGAAGTTCTCCAGGTTGAAGGCGGCGATGTGCAGGTCGCCGGCCACCTTCGGCACCGCCGGGCGCTGCAGGTCGGGCAGCGTCAGCGTGCCCTGCACCTGCAGACTGGCGCGGCCCTGTGCGTCCACCCGCACGATGCCTTCCACGTTGCGCAGCTGCATGCCGGTGCGCAGCACAGGGGTGCCGGCCAGATACGGCACGCTGCCCGGGTCGCGGGCATCGCTGCCGTCATCGAGCACCAGGCGGCGGCGCTGGTTGTCGGCCATCACCTGTTCGATGCCGGCCGTGCCAGGTGCGGCCACTTCGGTGGGCTGCCAGAGGCGGCCATCGAAGGCCACGGTCAGCTGGCCGAAGCGCTCCAGGCCATCGGTACCGGCCAGGGTGAGCGGAGCGGCGATGCGCACGTGCTGGCCGTCCAGCGCGCGCCAGTCGGCCGGGGCGGTGGTCAGCACGACCGGGGCCTTGCTGCGGGCGGTGGTGGAGGTCGGGGTCGGCGCGGCCTGCGGCTGGGCCTGGGCAAAGGCGGTGGCCGGCAGCAGCAGGGACAGGGCAAGGGCGAGGGAACGGCGGCGCATCGACGGGCGACTCCACGAAATGGGCGCACAGACTAACCCCGAAATGTGCAGGCCCGCTTGCAGCGCCCGTTTCGGCCTTGGTAGGCAAAGCCGGGGTGGTGGCAAGGGATGTTGTAGAGCCGAGCCCATGCTCGGCTGCACTTGGCCATGCCGCGCGCAGAGCAGCCGAGCGTGGGCTCGGCTCTACAGAAGGCGGCGTATTGCGGCGGTTATTTCAGGTTGCCCAGCATCCAGTCCACGGTGGCGTGGATCTGTTCCTCGGTGAGCGCCGGGTTGCCGCCCTTGGGCGGCATGATGCCGCCATCCGGGCCGGTGTAGCCCTCGATGGCGTGCTTGTAGAGGGTGTCCTTGCCCTGCGCCAGGCGCTGGTCCCAGTGCGCGTGGTCGAGCGTGGGCGCCTGGCCGACGCCGGTGGTGTGGCAGGCGGTGCAGAGGTTGTCGAAGATGACCTTGCCATCCTTCGTCCCGCCGTAGGCGACCTGCGAAGCAGCCTTGGCCAGCGCCGCGGCCTTGGCCGCGGCCTGCGCGGCCGCGCCGGTGCTGCCGGCATACACCGCGCCCGTGGGCGAGATGCGCTGCTCGGTGCGTTTGGCCGCCGTGGGCGACACCTCGGGCGGAATCCGGGTGTGGATGTACGCCGCCAGGAGGATGAGACCGAGGGTGATGGCCGCCAGCAGCGCGATCACCATGGAGAAGCGTTTCAGGAACTCCAGATCGTAATTCCGCACTCTTCGTTACCCCTGGCTGATAGTCGTTGGACCACGGCTGAGCGACTGCGTGATGGGCCGAGTATAGAACGCGCTTTGCGTGCGACAACAGGCGTCGATGCTGGTGCGGCGCTACCGTTTTGCGGGGGCGCCGATCGCGCGCAGGCAGAAGCTGCAGATCGCGTCCACCAGCGCGTCTTCGTCGCGGTGTGCTTCGCGGCTGGGCGCGGTCGGGCCGACCATCGCTTCGGTGAAGGCACCGACCAGGCAGGCGGCGGTGGCATGCGCATCCTGCGCGGGCAGTTCGCCGGCGGCCACGCCCTCTTCCACCAGGCGCAGGAACACATCACCGAAGGCGCGCCGCCCGCGCATGCGCTCGGCCTCCACGTCCGGGTCCACCGGTTCGACGATGAAGGCGTGGGCCAGCCCCGGCCCGGCCAGGGCGCGGCGGACGAAGGCGGTGATCGCCAGGCGCAGGCGCTCGCTGGCCACTTCGGGGCCGTTGGCGATGCGCTCCATGATCTCCACCTCGTGGGCCACGGCGGCGTTGAGCACCTCCACGAACAGCTCGGCCTTCGACGGGAAGTGCCGGTAGATCAGCCCGGTGGACACCCCGGCCTGGGTCGCCACGGCGGTCACCGGGGCGTTGCGCCAGCCGCCGGCAGCCACCAGCTCGCGGGTCGCCAGCAGGATCCGTTCACGGGCCCCGGCCAGGCGTTCTTCCATCAATGCAGAGCGTTTGTAGGCCATATCCTGATTCTATTTTCAATTTTTGAATTTATGTTCACTTCTTTCCCGAACCCCGCTACGCTGGGGCCATCGCCCGTGCTGGCCGCTGCCTTCAACAGCCATCAGCCTCCGCCTGACGGGTGCGTCCATTCCCCCACCTTCCTCGTGGAGCCGCCGCAATGCACGTGCCATCCCTGAACTTCGATCTTGGCGAAGAGATCGACCTGCTGCGCCAGAGCGTGGCCCATTTTGCCGCTGCCGAGGTCGCTCCGCTGGCCACCGAGGCCGATGCCACCAACCAGTTCCCGCTGGCCCTGTGGCCGAAACTGGGCGAACAGGGCCTGCTCGGCCTCACCGTGGAAGAAGAATACGGCGGCACCGGCATGGGTTACCTGGCCCACGTGGTGGCGATGGAAGAAATCTCGCGCGCCTCCGGCGGCATCGGCCTGTCCTATGGTGCGCATTCCAACCTGTGTGTGAACCAGCTGCGCAAGAACGGCAACGAGGAACAGAAGCAGCGCTTCCTGCCCGGCCTGTGCAGCGGCGCGCTGGTCGGTGCGCTGGCGATGAGCGAGCCGGGCGCCGGTTCGGACGTGGTGTCGATGAAGCTGCGCGCGGACAAGCGCGGCGATCGCTACGTGCTCAACGGCAACAAGATGTGGATCACCAACGGTCCCGATGCCGACGTGCTGGTGGTCTACGCCAAGACCGACATGGACGCCGGTGCCAAGGGCATCACCGCGTTCCTGGTCGAGAAGGGCATGAAGGGTTTCTCCACCGCGCAGAAGCTGGACAAGCTGGGCATGCGCTCCTCGCCCACCTGCGAGCTGGTGTTCCAGGATTGCGAAGTACCGGAAGAGAACGTGCTGGGCCAGGTCGGCGGCGGCGTGCGCGTGCTGATGTCCGGCCTGGACTACGAGCGCGTGGTGCTGTCCGGTGGCCCGCTGGGCCTGATGGCCGCGGCCATGGACGTGGTGATGCCGTACGTGCACGAGCGCCACCAGTTTGGTGAAGCCATCGGCAGCTTCCAGCTGATCCAGGCCAAGATCGCCGACATGTACGTGGGCCTGGGTGCTTGCCGCGCGTATGTCTATGCCGTGGCGCGCGCCTGCGACCAGGGCCGCACCACCCGCCAGGACGCCGCCGGCGCCATCCTGTATGCCGCCGAGAAGGCCACCTGGCTGACCGGCCAGGCGATCCAGATCCTGGGCGGCAACGGCTACATCAACGAATACCCGACCGGCCGCCTGTGGCGCGACGCCAAGCTGTATGAAATCGGCGCCGGCACCTCGGAGATCCGCCGCATGCTGATCGGCCGCGAACTGTTCCAGCGCACCCTGTAAGGCCACTGCGATGACCGTCCTCAACAGCCAGCTGCAACCAGGCAGCGAAACGTTTGAAAGCAACCGCGCCGCCATGCAGGCCGTGGTCGATGACCTGCACGCCACGCTGGCGCGCACCGCGCTGGGCGGCAACGAGGCCGCCCGTGCCAAGCACACCGCGCGCGGCAAGCTGCTGGTGCGCGACCGCATCGACGCCCTGCTCGACCCCGGCAGCGCCTTCCTGGAAATCGCGCCGCTGGCCGCACACGGCATGTACGAGGACGCCGTGCCCGCTGCAGGCGTGGTGGCCGGCATCGGCCGCGTCAGCGGTGTGGAATGCGTGATCGTGGCCAACGACGCCACGGTCAAGGGCGGCACCTACTACCCGATGACGGTGAAGAAGCACCTGCGCGCGCAGGAGATCGCCGAGCAGAACCACCTGCCCTGCATCTACCTGGTCGATTCCGGTGGCGCCTTCCTGCCGCTGCAGGACGAGGTGTTCCCCGACCGCGATCATTTCGGCCGCATCTTCTACAACCAGGCCAACCTGTCCGCGCAGGGCGTCCCGCAGATCGCCTGCGTGATGGGCAGCTGCACCGCCGGCGGCGCCTACGTGCCGGCGATGAGCGATGAGACGGTGATCGTGCGCGAGCAGGGCACCATCTTCCTCGGCGGCCCGCCACTGGTGAAGGCCGCGACCGGTGAAGTGGTGACGGCCGAAGAACTGGGCGGCGCCGACGTGCACACGCGCATTTCAGGCGTGGCCGACCACATGGCCGACAACGACCTGCAGGCACTGGCAAGGGTGCGCGCGATCATCGCCCAGTTGAACTGGCGCAAGCCGGAACCGGCGATGGCGGTGCAGCCCAGCGAAGCACCGCTGCTGCCGGCGCACGAGCTGTACGGGGTGATCCCGGCCGATACGCGCAAGCCCTACGACGTGCGCGAAGTGATCGCACGCCTGGTCGATGGCTCGCGTTTCGATGAGTTCAAGCCGCGCTATGGCGCCACGCTGGTCACCGGCTTTGCCCATCTGAACGGCTACCCGATCGGCATCATCGCCAACAACGGCATCCTGTTCTCCGAGTCGGCGCTGAAGGGCGCACACTTCATCGAGCTGTGCACCCAGCGCAACATCCCGCTGGTGTTCCTGCAGAACATCACCGGCTTCATGGTCGGCCGCAAGTACGAACAGGGCGGCATCGCCAAGGACGGGGCCAAGCTGGTGATGGCCGTAGCCTGCGCCAAGGTGCCCAAGTTCACCGTGGTGATCGGCGGCTCGTTCGGTGCCGGCAACTACGGCATGTGCGGCCGCGCCTATTCGCCCAACTTCCTGTGGATGTGGCCGAACGCGCGCATCGGCGTGATGGGTGGCGAGCAGGCCGCCAGCGTGCTGGCCACGGTCAAGCGCGATGGCATCGAAGCCAGGGGCGGGCAATGGCCGGCGGCGGAAGAAGACGCCTTCAAGGCACCGATCCGCGACCAGTTCGAACAGCAGGGCCACCCCTACTACGCCAGCGCGCGGTTGTGGGATGACGGCGTGATCGATCCGGTCGATACCCGCCGTGTCCTGGCCCTGGCCCTGTCGGCCAGCCTCAACGCCGCCCCGCAGCAGACGCGCTTCGGCGTGTTCCGCATGTGACCCGTGCCATGACCGAGCAAGCTCCCATGAAGCCCGTCGCCATGTTCAGCAAAATCCTCATCGCCAACCGTGGCGAGATCGCCTGCCGCGTCATCGCTACCTGCCGTCGCTTGGGCATCGCCACCGTGGCGGTGTATTCCGATGCCGACCGCAACGCGCGCCACGTGCGCCTGGCCGACGAGGCCATCCACATCGGCGCGGCCGCCGCGCGCGAAAGCTACCTGCGCGGTGACGTGCTGCTGGACGCCGCGCGCCTGACCGGCGCACAGGCGATCCACCCCGGCTACGGCTTCCTCTCCGAGAACGCCGATTTCGCCGATGCCTGTGCCGCCGCCGGCATCACCTTCATCGGCCCGCCGGCCAGCGCCATCCGCGCGATGGGTGACAAGAGCGCGGCCAAGGCGCTGATGGCCAGGGCCGGCGTGCCGCTGACCCCGGGCTACCACGGCGACCAGCAGGAGCCCGCGTTCCTGCGCGCGCAGGCCGATGCCATCGGCTACCCGGTGCTGATCAAGGCCAGCGCCGGTGGCGGTGGCAAGGGCATGCGCAAGGTCGAACGCAGCGAGGACTTCGTCGATGCGCTGGCCAGCTGCCAGCGCGAGGCGGCCTCGGCCTTCGGCAACGACCATGTACTGGTGGAGAAGTACGTCGAGCGCCCGCGCCACATCGAGATCCAGGTGTTCGGCGATTCCCACGGGGATGCGGTCTACCTGTTCGAGCGCGACTGCTCGGTGCAGCGCCGCCACCAGAAGGTGCTGGAGGAAGCCCCGGCACCGGGCATGAGCGCCGAGCGCCGTGCAGCGATGGGCAAGGCCGCGGTCGATGCCGCGCGCGCGGTGGGCTATGTCGGTGCGGGCACGGTGGAGTTCATTGCCGGCCCGGACGGCGATTTCTACTTCATGGAAATGAACACCCGCCTGCAGGTCGAACACCCGGTGACCGAGTACATCACCGGCACCGACCTGGTGGAATGGCAGCTGCGCGTGGCCGCTGGCCAGCCGATGCCGCTGCGCCAGGAACAGCTGGCCATCCACGGCCATGCCATCGAAGCACGCCTGTATGCGGAGGACGCCGACCGTGGTTTTCTGCCGTCCACCGGCACCCTGCGCCGCCTGCGCCTGCCGACGCCTTCGGCGAACGTGCGCGTGGATACCGGCGTGGAAGAAGGCGACAGCATCACCCCGTACTACGATCCGATGATCGCCAAGCTGATCGTCTGGGACGTGGACCGCGAGGCCGCCCTGCTCCGCATGAGCCAAGCCCTGGCCGACTGCCAGGTGGTGGGCGTGACCACCAATGCCGGTTTCCTGCGTCGCTTGGTGAACACCGATTCGTTCGCCAACGCGAAGCTGGACACCGCGTTGATCGAACGCGAACAAGCCACGCTGAATGCTGTGGGCGACAGCGACGATGCACTGTGGCAGCTGGCAGCCATCGCTGCCGTGGCCAGCACCGCGCGTGCGGGCAGCGATGCACGCGATCCGCATTCGCCGTGGCAGGCACAGGACGGTTGGCGTCTGGGTGCTTCGGCACCGCGTGTGCTGCCGCTGCAGCAGGGTGAGCGCACGCACACGCTGAAGGTGTGGGCGCAGGCCGATGGCTGGCGCGTACAGCGCGATGATGCTGCACCGGCCACGGTGCTCGGCAGCACCGACGGCCAGCGCATGGGCGTGCAGCTGGAGGGTCGCCGCTGGCAGCTGCAGCTGCTGCGCGAGGGCGATCAGCTGTATCTGTTCGGCGCCGATGGCCAGCACCGCTTCACCCTGCACGACCCGGTTGGTGAATCAGACAATGCCAGCGCCGATGCCGGCAGCCTGCTGGCACCGATGCCGGGCAGGATCGTGGCCACCCTGGTCGAGGCCGGTACCCAGGTGAAGCGCGGCACGCCGCTGGTGGTGCTGGAAGCGATGAAGATGGAGCACACCCTGCAGGCCCCGGCCGACGGCACGGTGAAGGGCTACGGCGCGAAGGCCGGCGACCAGGTGGGCGACGGCGCCGTACTGGTGGATTTCGAAGCCGCTTGAGAAGTGGGAAGGACGGACGCGCGCTCAGCCGGCGCGCGTCCAGACCTCGCCGGCCGGGTCCAGCTCGGCCGTTTCCATGCGTGCCGCGCGCCAGCCGAAACCACACATCGCCAATGCGCCCTGCTGCACCGGGTCCAGCTGCAGCGCCGGTTCCAGGCAGCGCTCGTTGATCGCGCCGGTGATGAAGGCGCCCAGGCCCAGGTCGGTGGCCGACAGGTACATCGTCTGCGACAGGTGCCCCGCCTCGAGCGCGACCACGCGGTAGCCCTTGGCGTGGCGGCGGTACTTCCAGAACGTGCGGTCGAAGCGCGGCACCAGGGTCACCAGGCAGTGCGCATTGGCAAACCAATGCTGCTGGCCCAGCGCTTCCATGGCGAACGCACGCAGTCCCATCGGCGGATCCGGCAGGCGCAGCAGCCGGTGCCCGTCCAGCAGGTAGCGATACACGCCCGGCGCCACACCGTCCACGTTCTGCACCACCAGGTAGGCCTCGGTGGGATGCAGGCCGCCTCCGGACGGGCTGCTCTTCTTCTGGAAACGCAGGTCATCGCTGACCTGCACATGGGCGCGTGCACCGAACACGCGCGCCAGCATGGTGGAGAACAGCGCCATCGGCAGTGGCCGGTGCTCATCGAAGTTGCGGCAGGTCGCGCGCCGCGCCAGCAGCGCATCGAAATAGGTGTCGCCCTGCAGCGGCAGCACCTGGCTTTCGGCATCGGCCGGCACCGCCGTCGGTGCCGGCGGCGGCCCCAGCACCTCACGCATGCCCACGGCGGTATCGGTACCGGAGTCGCGCGTGTTCTTCACGGCATCGACGCCCTCCCACCGGGTGAACGCATGCAGCACCGCCGCCAGCGGATGCCAGTACGTCTCGCGCTGGCGATCATCGGCCTGGCGGACCTGCAGCGCCGCCTCATCGCCGGGTGATGCACTGACCAGCAGGCCCAGGCGCAGCAGCGCCTCGCAGGCGGCGCGCTCGTCTTCGTCCGCGGGCGGGTCCTGCCACTGGGTGGGGCCGATGCGGCCCAGCAGCTCGCGCTGCACGGCATCCACGTCCACCGGCTCGCCCAGATGCGGAGCCAGTGCCACCCAGCGCATCTGGCGGCGGATGCCGTTGCCGCCGGAGAGCAGGTCCTGCAGATCGAAGTCGGCGCTCTCGCGCGGTTCCAGCAGCAGGATCTCGCAACGTCGGATGCGGGCGGAAGACACGGCAGGATCTACGGGCATGGCATCGGATTCGAAGGGGCGCAGTTCACTAGCGGCCGCCGCCGACGGAACTTCATCGCGCACTCAAGTGCGGGCTGCGTGGGCCGATCTAACAGCGCTTGTCCACTTCTTCCGTCGCCGTTCCCGAGGTTCTTCGTGTCCCTGCCTACCCTGCCCGCGCCGATCGCCATGGCGCTGATCTGCGCGCTCGCTGAAGACGATGCGTTCCGCGCGCTGTTCGCCTCCAATCCTGCTTCTGCCCTGGTCAGCCTTGGCTTGCCCGCCGCGGATGCGGAACTGGTGAAGATCTGCTGCCAGGTCAACCAGCTGGCCTCCAAGGAAGCCATCCACGATGCCAAGCAGGAACTGCAGACGATGCTGACCCGGGAGCTGGCCCAGCTGGTTCCGGCGCTGGATGCCAGCCCCGGCCCGGGCTGGTCCCTCAAGGGACCGTGATCGCCGCCGCCGTCGGCTCCGGCCGGCGGCGCAGCGTGGCGGCCATGCCCGCTGCGCGATTGCTGTCGAGGACGTTGAGCGGCTGCATGCAGTAGCCGCAATCCAGCTCGGCATAGGCGCGGCCACGATTGCTGGCCAGGTAGTCGGCCTGGACCAATGCTGCCGCGTTGGCGCCCTTGGCCACGTTTGCATCCATCGCCGCCACGCGCGTCTGGAAGCTGGCCTGCCCGGTCAACCAGGGCGCGAGCAGCACCAACGCTTCGTCCGGCTTGCCCTGGCGGGTTGCCACGCTGGCACGCACCACAGCCATTGTTTCTGCCACCGGGGGCTGGCGTGTCACATCGTTGATCTTCGCCAGGTGCGCCAGCACACGCTCGGCCAACGCCGTGTCGCCCATCCGGATCGAAATCAGGGCCGACGCCAGGGCCACCATCGCGTCGTCGCCACTGTCGGCCAGTCCGCGGTTGTCGACACGGAGAAAGGCGCTGTCCACGTTGTGGCGCAGCTGTGCGCGCGTGGCGTCGTCATCGCCAGCGCCCCACAGCGCCGTCGCCAGCGGAACCAGCATTACCAGCTGATCAAATCCTGGCGCGTCGGTGAACTGTCTCGCTCCATCGCGCGCGATCTGCGCCGCATGCGTCCACTGCTGGCGATCAACGGCCATGCTGGTGCGTTCGATCGCCACATGCCGCGAGGGAGATGCTCGGTCCAGCAGCGATTCGGCCGCGTCATAGTTGCGCAGGCTGGCTTCGGCCGAGCCCAGGTAACGGTTGCTGCCGATTCGGCCGCCGTCGATGGCGCGCTTCAAGGCCTGGCGGGCGCCGGTGACGTCGCCGCGCGCCACCAGGATGCGACCCAGAAGATCGTGCGCCACGTTGCTGAGTTCAAAACGTGGATCTGCCGCATGTCGCGCGTACGGCAGCGACTCATCGAAGCGGTTTTCCGCGTACAGCCATATCGCAGCGTTGTACTGCGCAGCGAAGTAGTCCGGATACAGGCTGGACAGGCGCCGCCATGCATCGGAGGCCTGCCCGCGGTCGCGCAGCGTCGCCGCCCACGCGTCCAGATAGAGCGCCTCGCGGGGTGGCAGGCGGCGCTTGAGGCTCTTGGCGGTGTCCAGCGCCTGCATCGCCCCGGAGAGATCATCCACCGCGAAGTGCGCACGGACCTGCGCCATCCAGGCCAGGGCAAATTCCGGGTCCAGCTCCACTGCCTGCTGGAACATGGCCAGCGCGCCCGGGTAGTCACCACGCGCGTAGAGTTTCTGGCCGATCGAATAGGAACGCAGCGCATCCAGGCTGCCGGTGGTGACCGCAGGCAGCGGCGTAGAATCCTTCTCGACCTGCACCAGCGTCTCGCCCAGGCGGCCGCGCAGGCGCGCCACCACGTCGTCAGTGGAGGCCAGCAGCGATTCCAGGCCACGGCCGTCGGCAGATTCGACGGCAAGCGTGGCACGGCTGGCCGGATCCACCACGCCCACGCTCAGGCGCAGGCGACCGCCGGCTTCGGACAGCGTTGGCATCAACACGACCCGCGCGCCCACCCGCTGCGCAATCTCGGACGCATTGTTCGCATCCAGCGGCGCATCCAGCGAGGCGCGCATCTGCTGCAGCACGCTGCGCGCTTTCAGATCGCTGATCACGTTGACGTAGCGCGACTGTTCCAGGCTGATGCGCAGTGCCTGCTGGGTGGAACCATCCAGCAGGGTCTCGCCGGTCAGGTTGCGCAGATCGCCGACTACCACCCAGTCGCGCTCGGCGAAAGCGATGGCCGGTTGCGGCCGGGTCAGCAGCCAGCCGCCGACCAGCAGCGCCGCGGCCAAGGTGACTTCGGCGGTCATCACCAGCGGCTGCCGCCAGAACGGGATGTCACGCGATGCCTTCGCGGTCTGTCGCGGGCGCCCCAGACCGCGCGTCGCCGGGTCGTGCAGGCCGAACACTTCCATCGACTGCGCCACGCCCTTGAAGCGCCAGCGCCCGAAGGACTTCCACTTCAATCCCTGCGTGGCCTCCCCCAGATCACCGGCGGCGCGGCGCACCATCGATTCGGCAGTGGCCGACACCAGGAACTGGCCGGGCTGCGCCAGTTGCATCAGGCGCGCGGCCATCGGCTTGGCCAGGCCTTCCACTTCCACCGGTTTGGCGCCCAGCGCGATCGACTCGGCGCTGTTGTTCCACAGCAGCACTTCACCCACGTGCAGGCCGATGCGTGCGCGCAGCAGGATGTTGCGCTTGCCGCCCAGCGCCTGTAGGCCGCGCTGGTAGTCCAGGCCGAAACCGAGGGCATCCACCGGGCGTTCGAACAGCATGAACAGACCATCGGAGCGGTCGATCTGCTGGCCGTTCCAGCGCTGCTGCAGGGCCATCACCAGGCGGTCATGGTCCTGGAACAGTTCAGCCGCTGCGGCATCTCCCATGCGTTCCACCAGCAGGGTGGAATCGCACAGATCGGTGAACAGCAGGGCACGCAGCTGCGTGGTATGCGGAGTCGATGTTCCGGAATCGCCGTTCATCGCCACAGTCTCCGCTCACTGTCCGTCCGCAGGGTCAGCCCAATGCAGGCAGTTGCCGCCGGCGCGCTTGGCCCGGTACAGCGCACGGTCTGCCCCTGCATACCACTCACTCCAGTCCGCATCGGCCGCCAGCAGGCTGACGCCGATGCTGGCCGGGGTGACGTGCGGGTTGCCATGGCTGCGTTCGAGCAGGCCATGCACGGCGCTGAGGATGAACTCGGCCGCGTGCTGGGCCGCCTCGCGATCGGCATGGCGCAGGATCAGGCAGAACTCATCGCCGCCCAGGCGGCAGGCCAGGTCGTGTTCGCCGGCCATCGAGCGCAGGATGTTGCCCATGCTCTGCAGCACGCGGTCACCGGCCTGGTGGCCGTGGCGGTCGTTGACCTGCTTGAAGCGGTCGCAGTCGATCAGCAGCAGCGCCTGCGGCGCGCCATCGGGCTGGCTGCGGCAGTCCTGCAGGTAGCGGGTCAGGCCCCGGCGGTTGTGCAGGCCGGTCAGTTCATCGGTCTGCACCAGCTCGCGCGTGTGGGTCAGCTGGTGGGTGGTGATGTACAGGTTGTCCAGCGCGGTTTCCAGATCGTGGTTGCGCCGACGCAGCTGGCTGATCAGCGCCTGTTCGTTGGTCAGCACACGCATGATCGTGCGGCGCAGGAAGTAGGCCACCAGCCCCGGATCGGACTCGACCAGGCAATGGAAATCGGCCGGACCCAGTTCCAGCACGTGGCAGCCTTCGATCGCGCGCGCGCCGGCGCTGCGCGGATGGTCACCTACCAGCAGTCCCAGTTCTCCGAAGAACTCATGGCGTCCCAGTGTCTTGGTCACCAGGTCCTCGCCGAAATCCAGTTCGATCAATCCTTCCACGATGACGTACATGCCATCGCCGCGGTGGCCGCGGTGGAACAGCCATTGGCCCGCCTCGACCTTCAACGGCCGCGCGAAGCGCGCAAAAAGGGCGACTTCCGCATCCGACAACAGGGCGTGCACGATCTCGGCCATCGCCACCTGGGCGACACCTGTTGTCATGTCGATGTTCTCGGCCGCACCCCTGCCGGTCATTTCCCGCCGCCAGCGTCCCCTGGTGAGAAGCGGAGCATAGCAGTGATTCAAACTGTGCGCGTCTTCTCATTTTTCATGAAGACACCACGATCGGGGCCGAACGGGCGGGCAACCCGTATTCATGAGGGCAATTGCGGAGCGGCAGCACCCCGGACACAACAACGCCGGCAGGTCCCCCGACCTGCCGGCGTCGTCTGGCCCTTCCCTGGCCACCCTGATGGGGCTGATGCCCCGGTAGAGCCCGGGGGGGGGGGGGGGGGGGCGGGGGGGCGCGGGGGGGGGGCGCCGCGCCCGCCCCCGGCTCTACGGGGCGAGGCTGGGTCAGGCGGCGCGCTCGCTGCGGCCGCCATGGAACTGCTCTTCCTCGGTCGAGCCGGTCAGCGCGGTGGTCGAGGACTGGCCCTGCTGGATGGCCTGGGTGACCGCATCGAAGTAGCCAGTACCGACCTCGCGCTGGTGCTTGACCGCGGTGAAGCCGCGCTCGGCCGCTTCGAACTCGGCTTCCTGCAGTTCCACGAAGGCGCTCATCTGCCGGCGCGCATAACCGTGGGCCAGGTTGAACATGCCGTAGTTCAGCGCGTGGAAGCCGGCCAGGGTGATGAACTGGAACTTGTAGCCGTAGCTGCCCAGCTCGCGCTGGAACTTCGCGATGGTGGCGTCGTCCAGGTTCTTCTTCCAGTTGAAGCTGGGCGAGCAGTTGTAGGCCAGCAGCTTGCCGGGGAACTTCGCATGGATCGCCTCGGCGAACTTCCGCGCGAACTCCAGGTCCGGCTTGCCGGTCTCGCACCACACCAGGTCGGCATAGGGGGCGTAGGCCAGGCCGCGGCTGATCGCCTGGTCCAGGCCGTTGCGGGTCTTGTAGAAGCCTTCCACGGTGCGCTCGCCGGTGGTGAACGGCTGGTCGTTGCTGTCGATGTCACTGGTCAGCAGGTCGGCGGCTTCGGCATCGGTGCGCGCCACCAGCAGGGTCGGCACGCCCAGCACGTCGGCGGCCAGGCGCGCGGCGTTGAGCTTCTCGATGGCCTCGCGGGTCGGCACCAGCACCTTGCCGCCCATGTGCCCGCACTTCTTCACCGAGGCCAGCTGGTCCTCGAAGTGCACGCCGGCGGCACCGGCTTCGATCATCGCCTTCATCAGCTCGAAGGCGTTGAGCACGCCGCCGAAGCCGGCCTCGGCATCGGCCACGATCGGCTGCAGGAAGTCGATGTCATCCTTGCCTTCGGCGTGGTGCAGCTGGTCGGCGCGGAGCAGGGTGTTGTTGATGCGCTTGACCACCGCCGGCACCGAATCGGCCGGGTACAGCGACTGGTCCGGGTACATCTGCCCGGCCAGGTTGGCATCGGCAGCCACCTGCCAGCCGGACAGGTAGATCGCCTTCAGACCGGCCTTGACCTGCTGCATGGCCTGGTTGCCGGTCAGCGCGCCCAGCGCATTGACGAACTCGCGCTCGTGCAGCGACTTCCACAGCTTTTCCGCGCCCAGCCGGGCCAGCGAATGTTCGATGTGGACGGTGCCACGCAGGCGCACCACGTCGGCGGCGCTGTAGTTGCGCTGGATGCCTTCCCAGCGCGGGTGGGTGTCCCAGTCGTGCTGGATCTGTTCGGCAGTGGGCAGGGTGCTCATGTCTTTCTCCAGTTCGGTGGTGTAGCGCCGGGCGCTGCCCGGCTGGGATGGATTCGGGGAAGCAGGCCGTCAGTCGATGCGTGCGTAGGCCGGCAGGGTCAGGAAATCGGTCAGTTCGTCGCTGCGGCTCAGTTCGCCCAGCAGGGCGATGGCCTCGCCGATGCGGGCGCCACCGGGCAGCGCGCGGGTATCGCCCAGCCGCGCCGGCAGCTGGGCCAGGGCGGTGTCGAGCAGCGGCAGGTCGATGGCGGTGCCGTCGTCCAGCTGCTGGCCCGGCGTGTGCAGCCACTGCCACAGCTGGCTGCGGCTGATCTCGGCGGTAGCCGCGTCTTCCATCAGGTGGTGGATTGGCACGCAGCCGTTGCCGTCCAGCCACGCGGCCAGGTAGCGCACGCAGACTTCGACGTTGCCCTCGAAACCGGCGCGGGTGATGCTGCCCGGCGGCCGCGCGATCAGTTCATCGCGGCCCACCCGCACGTCCTGGCGCAGCACCTGGTGCTGGTTCGCGGTGGGCATATGTTCGTCGAAGATGGCCATCGCCACCGGAATCAGCGCCGGGTGCGCGACCCAGGTGCCATCGTGGCCAGCACTGACTTCGCGCAGCTTGTCGGCCCGCACGCGGGCCATGGCCTGTTCGTTGGCGGCGGCATCGCTGTTGATAGGGATCTGCGCGGCCATGCCGCCCATCGCATGCGCACCACGGCGGTGGCAGGTCTGGATCAGCAGTTCCGAATAGGCCTTCAGGAACGGCTGGGTCATCGTCACCTGGCCGCGCTCGGGCAGCACGCGGTCGGCGTGGCGACGGAAGGTCTTCAGGTAGGAAAAGATGTAATCCCAGCGGCCGCAGTTCAGGCCGACGATGCGCTCGCGCAGGGCGTGCAGGATCTCGTCCATCTCGAACACCGCCGGCAGCGTTTCGATCAGCACGGTCACCTTGATCTGGCCGTGCGGCAGGCCGAGCATGCCTTCGATGTGCGACAGCGCGGTCTCCCACAGCGCGGCCTCCTCCATGCTCTGCAGCTTGGGCAGGTAGAAGTACGGGCCGCGGTCCTTGGCCTGCAGCGCGCGGGCATTGTGGAAGGCGAACACCGCCGCATCGAACAGACCGCCGGCAATGAACTGGCCATCGACGCGCACGTGCTTCTCGTCCAGGTGCCAGCCGCGCGGGCGCACGATCAGCACCGCCTGTTCCTCAAAGGGGCGCAGGGTGTAGTGCTTGCCCGGCTTGCCGTTGGCGGCCGGCGCGGTGAATTCCAGATCGCCGCGCACGGCGGCCGCCAGCGACTGCTGCCCGGCCAGCAGGTTGCGCCAGGTCGGCGAGGTGGAATCCTCGAAGTCGGCCATGAACACCTTGGCGCCGGAGTTCAGCGCGTTGATGACCATCTTCGGGTCGGTCGGGCCGGTGATCTCGACGCGGCGGTCCTGCAGCGCGGCCGGCAACGGGGCCACGCGCCAGTCGCCGCTGCGGATTGCGGCGGTATCGCCGCGGAAGTCCGGCAGGCCGCCCTGGTCGAAGAACGCCTGGCGCTCGCGGCGGGCCTGCAGCCGCGCCTGCCGGCCCGGTTCCACCGCCCGGTGCAGCGAGACCAGCAGGGCCAGCAGCGGTGCCGGCAGCACGGTCTCCTGGCCGGCCACGCGGGTCGCCAGGGCGATACCCGGGGTGGCCTTGGCGGAGGTGGAGTAAACGGCGGAAGCAACGGCGGACATGGGGCGACTCCAGCGGTGGGGGAACGCCCCCAAAGTGCCGCCCGAGCCGAGTATTTGGCAAAACAGTTTTTGCAATGTCCCACATAAGGTGTGCTAATACTTATGACACCATGACCACGCGCAGCTCGCCAAGTCCGCGTTTTTCCTACAAATCCGACCGGCTGAAGCCGCTCCGGGCGTTCTGCCAGACGGTACGCCTGGGCTCGGTCTCACGGGCGGCTGAGGCGCTGTTCGTCAGCCAGCCGGCGATCAGCCTGCAGCTGCAGGCACTGGAACGTGAGCTGGGGGTGCCGCTGTTCGAGCGCAGCGGGCGCCGACTGGTGCCCAGCCGCGAGGGCCAGGTGCTGTATGAGATGGCGCAGCCGCTGGTGGAGAGCCTGGACGGGCTGGAAGCGCGCTTCCGCGACAAGGTGCGCGGGCTGGATGCGGGCGAGCTGAACATCGCCGCCAACAGCTCGACCATCCTCTACCTGCTGCCGAAGATCGTTGAACGCTTCCGCCTGCACCATCCCGACGTGCGCCTGACCCTGCACAACGCGATCAGCGCCGATGGCACCGACCTGCTGCGCGAGGACGCAGCCGACCTGGCGATCGGGTCGATGACCGACGTGCCGGCCGACCTGACCTATGCGCCGGCCTACCGCTTCGAGCAGGTGCTGATCGCGCCACACGATCATCCACTGGCCAGTGGTGGCGAGCTGGAGCTGGCCGACATCGCGCGCTACCCGCTGGTGCTGCCGCCGAAACGGCAGATCACCTACCGGCTGGTGGACCAGGTGTTCCAGCGCCACCGCATCGCGTACACGGTGGCGCTGGAGGTGGGCGGCTGGGAGGTGATCAAGCAGTACGTGGCGATGGGCATGGGCATTTCCATCGTGCCGGCGCTGTGCCTGCATGAAAGCGATCATGCGCGGCTGGCGGCGCGGTCGATGAAGCGCTGGTTCCCGGAGCGCAGTTACGGGGTGATCGTGCGGCGGGGCAAGGCGTTGTCGGCGCAGGCGCGGGCGTTTGTGGAGCTGATCCAGCCGGAGTTGTTCAGTCCGCGCGATTACGACCAGAGCGGGCATTCCGAGCGCTGAGGGTGTTCGGCGGGGCTGCGCCCTGCACCCGCAGAGGCCGAAGCAACGGCAACGTCAAAAGCGGGCCATCCGTGGATGGCGGGGCGGTTGGTCGCCGTCGTTGGTGGGTGCCGACCGTTGGTCGGCACGGGGTCGGATCCCGTTGCTGCGCGACGGGCTCTGACCCCTTCTCTGATTCACTTCCGGCTGACGATGAATAAACTGGCCCCATGTCCATCGAACTCCGCCACCTGCGCTACTTCCTCGCCGTTGCCGATACGCTGCACTTCGGCCAGGCGGCCGAGCGGCTGGGGATGTCGCAGCCGCCGCTCAGCCAGCAGATCCGGCAGCTGGAAGAGCTGATCGGGGCGCGGTTGTTCGTGCGCAGCCATCGCCGCGTGCAGCTCACTGCCGCCGGTGAGCTGCTGCAGGAGCGGGCGCGGGCCATCGTGCAGCAGGTGGAAACGGCGGTGGACGAGGTGCAGCGCGCGCAGCGCGGCGAGCAGGGCGAGCTGCATATCGGCCTGACCCGGGCCACGCCGCTGTCGCCGCAGATTCCGCGGTCGATCCTGCAGTACCGGCAGCAGTACCCGCAGGTGCGCCTGCAGCTGAGCGAGATGAATACCCTGCAGCAGATCGATGCGCTGCTCGATGGCAGCCTGGACGTGGGCATCATCCGCAAGCGTGCGCTGCCGCCGGAACTGGTGGCGCACAGCCTGTTCGTCGATCCGCTGGCGTTGATCGTGCACGCCGACCACCCTGCCCTGCGCCGGCTGTCCAAGCAGGGCACATTGGCCCTGCGTGATTTCGCCCAGGAGCCGTTCGTGGCGTTCCGCCGCAGTGCCGGTGCCGGCATCCACGACCACATGATCGCGCTGTGCGCGGCGGCGGGATTCACCCCGCGCATCGTGCAGGAGGCGGGCGAGGCATCGACGCTGATCAGTCTGGCAGCAGCCGGTCTGGGTGCGGCGATCCTGCCGTCGTCATGCGACCACATCCGGGTGGAAGGCGCGCACTTCGTGGCGATGGGCGACGCCGGGGCGCATTCGGAAGTGCAGTTGGCGTGGCGCCGCGAAGGGGTAACGCCGTTGATCCGCAATTTCGCCGGGTTGTTGCGCGGGGCGTTGGGGGGCGGGTGTTGCGCCGCGCTGCGCGCTCGCCGGGCTGGGCCCGGCGCTACCGTCGACCCACTACACAGTTAGCGCCGGGCCATGCCCGGCGGATCTCAAGCAGCGACCGGCTGCGGGGCGCGCTGCTGCAGGGCCCAGATGATGCCGCCGCCGAGCAGGGTCAGCACGCCGGTGAACAGGCACACGCCCAGCCAATCCCACGCGGCATAGGCCAGGCCCCCGACGGCGCCGAGTACGCTGCTGCCCAGGTAGTAGGCGAACAGGTACAGCGCCGAGGCTTCGGCACGCATCGAACCGGCGCGGCTGCCGACCCAGCTGCTGGCCACCGAGTGGCCGCCGAAGAAACCGAAGGTGACCAGGGCAATACCCAGCGCCATCGTGGTCAGCCACGGCATCGACAGCAGCACGATGCCGGCTCCGATCAGGCCGAAGGCAATGGTCAGCACGCGGCCGCGGCCGTGGCGCGTGGCCTGCTGGCCCATCCATGCCGAGCTGAAGGTGCCAACCAGGTACACGCTGAAGATCAGCCCGACCACGGTCTGGCTGAGGTGGTACGGCGGCGCCAGCAGGTGGTAGCCCAGGTAGTTGTAGAGGGTGACGAACACGCCCATCAGCACGAACGAGGTGGCGAACAGCCACGGCAGGCCCGGATCGGCGAACAGCGTGCGCCAGCGCGAGGGCAGCTGGCGCAGGCCGCCACGGCGGGCCTGGAAGTGGCGCGACGGCGGCAGCTGCAGCCACAGCAGCACGGTGCTGGCCACGGCGATGATCGAGACCGCGCCGATGCCCCAGCGCCAGCCCCAGTGGTCGGCAATGATGCCGGCCAGCAGGCGCCCACTCATGCCACCGATGGCGTTGCCACCGATGTACAGGCCCATGGCCAGGCCCAGCGCGCGGCTGTCCATTTCCTCCACCAGATAGGTCATCGCCACGGCAGGCACGCCGCTCAGGGCCAGGCCCAGCAGCGTGCGCAGCACGAGCATGGTGGTCCAGTCATCGACCAGCGCGGTGCACAGCGACAACAGGGCCGAGGCCATCAGCGCGGCGATCATCATCGGCCGGCGGCCGATCGCATCGGACAGCAGGCCGGCCAGCAGCATGGCCACGGCCAGGGTGCCGGTGCTCAGCGACAGCGACATCGCGCTGCCGGCGGCGGACACCCCGAAGTGGCGGCTGAACTCGGGCAGCAGCGGCTGCACCGTGTACAGCAGGCCGAAAGTCGAGAACCCCGCCAGGAACAGCGCGACCGCCGTGCGCCGGAACGCCGGGGTGCCCTGCTGGATGCGGGTATCGACAACGGAATCGGAAGTGCGGGGGCGGCCGCTGAGGGACGCCGTAGTTTCGCCAGTCATGGGATCGAGGGGCCGTGGGGGCAGCCGACGTGGGGGTACTGGGACCAGCGTAGGCCCCTCGATCCAGTCGATCCATAACCTGATGAGTCAGGATCGATATGCAGAACGTATCAATTCACCTTAGAGGTGCTTCCACTCGAAGCCATCGCCGCGGCGGTAGTAGATGGCCACGGCGCGGCCGTAGACCTTGCCCGCGTCGACGAACCCGAAGAAGCGGCCATCGAAGCTGTTGCCGCGGTGGTCGCCCAGCACCAGCAGCTTGCCGTCCGGCACCACCAGATCGGCGATGTCGGGGCCGCCGCCCATGTCCAGGTCGAGCTGGGCCTGGCGCTCGCCGAAGGCTTCTGTGTCGCGCAGGTCGGCGATCTGCAGCGGCTGGCCGTTGATGGCCAGGTGGCCGCCATGCAGCTGCACGTGGTCACCGGCGACGGCCACCACGCGCTTGATCAGGCGGGTGCCATCGGCCGGCGAATCGAACACGGCCACTTCGCCGCGCTGCGGGGTGCCGGTGGCCAGCAGCTGCCGGCCGGTGAACGGCAGGCGCAGGCCGTAGGCGCGCATGTCCACCACCACGCGGTCACCGGGCTGCAGGGTCGGCTGCATCGAGCCGCTGGGCACTACATAGTGGTTGGCCAGGGTGTCGCGGGCGGCGGCGAGCAGGCCGAGCATGACCAGCAGCGGCAGCGCTTCCTTCTTCAGCCAGGTAAGCGCGCGTTCGGCAAACGGGGGGCGGGCGGCAGCGTCCATGACGGGTTCCGGTGGGTGGAAGCTTGGTCAGACCTGCGGCAGGCGCGGGAGGTTCCCCTGCTCGTCGGTAGCGGGGGGGCGGGGGGGGGGCCCGGCGCCCGCGCCGCGCGGGGCGCCGCACCCCCCGCCGGCGGGGGGGGCCCGCCCGCGGGGGG
>NZ_JBXFWG010000061.1:0-20543 GCF_056854535.1 Stenotrophomonas sp. STEN054
GCCTCGGCGGGCGGGCGCGGGGCGCGCCGCCCGGGCTCCGGTGTTCCCCCACATTGGGCCCGGCCTTTTTGGTTAAATAGGGTCCCGCCGGGCGGGCCCGGGCGGCTTCTTATGCTCCCGCGCTGCGCGCTCGCCGGGCATGGCCCAGCGCTACCGTCAGATGGCTACGGCGTCTGCAGCAGCAGCGAATGCAGGATGCGCGCGTCTTCGGCGTCCAGCGTCTTCGGCAGGTCGTCACTGCCGCGAAAGCGGCGATGGAAGGCGGCGACGGCCGCTTCGCGATCCTCCAGCGGGTAACCGAAGCGGGCCATTGCATTCCACGCATCGAAACCGTCCGGTGCGGGGCCATCGCTGGCACGCGGCCACACGCCGAAGCCAGCCTCGGCCAGCTGCTGCCACGGGAAGAAGCGGCTGGGGTCGGCCTTGCGCGTCGGCGCGAGATCGGCGTGGCCGATCACCTGCCGCGGCGGGATGTTCAGGCGCTCGGTGAGATCACGCAGCAGCAGGATCAGCGATGCGATCTGCGCGGGCGTGAACGGCGTGCTGCCGTTGTTGTCCAGCTCGATGCCGATGGATGCCGAGTTGAGATCGGTGATGGTGCCCCAGCGGCCGGAACCTGCATGCCAGGCGCGGCGTTCATCGCTGACCAGCTGGTAGCGGTGGCCATCGGCCCCGATGAGGTAATGCGCGCTGACCCGGCCGCCGCTGTTGGCAGTGCGCAGCGTGTGCAGGCTCTGCTGCACCGAATCCTGTTCGGTGTGGTGGATGACGATGACGACTGGATCGCGCGCGTTCTGGTTTGGCGAAGGCACCCAGGTAGCCAACGGGTTGCGGCTTTCCTGCGGCGCGGAAGCACAGGCGGCCAGCAGCAGGCAGGCCGAGAACATCAGGGGGGTGCGGATCGGGTGCATGCGTTTGATTGTGCGCGATCGCGCGCGACGATGCATGCCGCAGTACCGACCATGAAGGATGCAGTAGAGCCACGCCACGCGTGGCTGGAGGGCTGCAGTGCCGCCCAGCGGTCGGCACCCACCAGAACAGCGGGTCGAGGCGAGGTCCCCCCCACCGTACGCACCCACCAGAACAGAGGGCCGAGGGGAGTGCCGACCAACGGTCGGCACCCACCAGGGCTCATGGCACCCACCAGGACAGAAGGCTGCCCGCCGCTACCTCAGGCCTCGTAGGCCGATTCGCCGTGCGAGGTGACGTCCAGGCCAGTACGTTCGGCCTCTTCGGTCACGCGCAGGCCGACCACCACCTTCACCAGCAGCAGGATGGCCGCGGTGACCACCGCCGACCAGACCACGGTGAGGCCGACGCTGACCACCTGCACCCACACCTGGTGGCCGATATCCAGATCGGCCTTGGTGCCGCCCAGCGACTGCGCGCTGAACACACCGGTGAGGATGGCACCGACGATGCCGCCGACGCCGTGCACACCGAACACGTCGGCGGTGTCGTCCACCTTCAGCAGCCGCTTCAGGCCGGTGACACCCCACACGCAGACCACGCCGGCGACCAGGCCGATGACGATGGCGCCCAGCGGGCCCACGGTGCCGCAGGCCGGAGTGATGCCGACCAGGCCGGCCACCGCACCCGAGGCTGCGCCCAGTGCCGACGGCTTGCCCTTGGTGATCGCTTCGGTGAGCGTCCAGCCCAGCACTGCCGCAGCAGTGGCCAGCACGGTGTTGAGGAAGGCCAGCGAAGCGACGGTGTCGGCGGCTGCGGCCGAGCCGGCGTTGAAGCCGAACCAGCCCACCCACAGCAGCATCGCGCCGATGTAGGTGAACGGCACGTTGTGTGGCTTCAGCGCGGTCTGGCCATAGCCCAGGCGCTTGCCGAGGAACCACGCGCCGACCAGGCCGGCCACGCCCGCGTTGATGTGCACCACGGTGCCACCGGCGAAATCGATCGCGCCCATCTCACCCAGATAACCGCCACCCCAGACGATGTGTGCCATCGGGATGTAGCTGAGGGTGAACCACAGCGCCGAGAACAGCAGCACCGCGCGGAACTTGATGCGTTCGGCGAAGGCGCCGACGATCAGCGCGGTGGTGATGCCGGCGAAGGTCGACTGGAAGGCGACGAAGAGATAATCCGGCAGGCCCTTGATGGGCGTGTTGCCGACCGAATCAGGGGTAAAGCCCTTCAGGAAGGCGAACTCGGTGAATGAGCCGAAGAACGGATTGCCCGCGCTGAACACCGCGCTGTAGCCGTAGGACACCCACAGCAGCAGCACCAGCGAGAACACCACCAGGATCTGGCTGAGCACCGACAGCACGTTCTTCGAACGCACCAGGCCGCCGTAGAACAGGGCCAGGCCCGGCACCACCATCAGCAGCACCAGCAGGGTGGAGGTGAGCATCCAGGCGACGTCGCCGTGGTCGAAGGCCGGCGCGGCGGCTTCAGCGGCAACCGGTGCCGCGGCCACCGGCGCCTGCAGCGGTTCGACCGCGACGGTTTCGCTGGGCAGCGGCGAGACCTGGGCCTGGGCGTTCGCAGTGCCCGGCCAGGCACCGGCGGCGAGCGCGCTGAGCAGCATCAACAGGCACACGAGATGGAACCGGGCTTGCCACCCGGTGAGAAGGCGCATCTTCATTTGGGGGAGTCTCCGGAAGGGGTTACAGCGCGTCGGCACCGATTTCGCCGGTGCGGATACGGATGACCTGCTCGACGGCAGTGACGAAGATCTTGCCGTCGCCGATCTTGCCGGTGCCTGCGGACGATTGGATCGCTTCGATCACCGCGTCGGCACGCTCGTCGGTGACCACGGTTTCGATCTTGATCTTGGGCAGGAAATCGACAACGTACTCGGCGCCGCGATACAGCTCGGTGTGGCCCTTCTGGCGACCGAAACCTTTCACTTCGGTCACGGTGATGCCCGACACGCCAGCGTCTGAGAGGGCCTCGCGGACCTCGTCGAGCTTGAACGGTCGGATGATGGCGGAGATCAGTTTCATGCGCATGTCCCGATGGTGGATGGGGCCACCGCGCCAACGCGCGATGGCATCAGGCAACCACGGGCCATCGTGGTGATGGCCGTGGCTGTTGCACCGGACACGTAATGGGCCGGGACGGCCGTGCCTCTCTCCTTGCACGACCGACGCGGGAGGGAGGGCGGCCCATGTCGCGTATCCGGTCTCTCTCTTGCCCCTGGTTCAGCGGACTGACAGTCCGCTCTACCAAAGCGGGCCAGCGGCCCGCCTTCAATGCAGCGGACCAACGGTCCGCTCTACCACGACGGGCCTGGGCCCGCCCTGCGGCTCCCCAGCCGCGAAGAACGGAGGCGATGGCGGCGGGTGGGAGGGAGGTCCCACCGCCATCGCCGCCCGGTCAGCTGGCGTAGTACAACTGGTATTCCAGCGGGTGGGTCGCCGCGCGGAACTTGGTCACTTCCTGCATCTTCAGCGCGATGTAGCCGTCGATGAAGTCATCGCTCATCACGCCCCCGGCCTTGAGGAACTCGCGGTCCTTGTCCAGCGCTTCCAGGGCCTGGTCCAGCGAGGAGCAGACCTGCGGGATCAGCTTCTCTTCTTCCGGCGGCAGGTCGTACAGATCCTTGTCGCTCGGTGCGCCCGGGTCGATCTGGTTCTTGATGCCGTCCAGGCCGGCCATCATCAGCGCGGTGAAGGTCAGGTAGCCCGACTGGATCGGATCGGGGAAGCGCATTTCAATGCGGCGCGCCTTCGGGTTGGACACCCACGGAATGCGGCACGAGGCCGAACGGTTGCGGGCCGAGTAGGCCAGCATCACCGGGGCTTCGAAGCCCGGCACCAGGCGCTTGTAGCTGTTGGTGCCCGAGTTGGCGAAGGCGTTGATGGCCTTGGCGTGCTTGAAGATGCCGCCGATGTACCACAGCGCGAGTTGGCTCAGGCCGCCGTAACCGTCACCGGAGAACAGGTTGGTGCCGCCCTTGGACAGCGACTGGTGCACGTGCATGCCGCTGCCGTTGTCACCGACGATCGGCTTGGGCATGAAGGTGACGGTCTTGCCGTTGCGGTGCGCCACGTTCTTGATGACGTACTTCATGCGCAGCAGTTCGTCGGCTTTCTGCACCAGGGTGCTGAACTTGGTGCCGATCTCGCACTGGCCGGCGGTGGCCACTTCGTGGTGCTGCACTTCCACTTCGATGCCGACCTGTTCCAGCGTCTTGCACATTTCAGCGCGCAGGTCATGCAGGGTGTCAGTCGGCGGAACGGGGAAGTAACCACCCTTAACGCCCGGACGGTAGCCGCTGTTGGCGCCGTCGTACTTGGCACCGCTGTTCCAAGCGGCTTCTTCCGAGTCGACCTTGAAGAAGGTGTTGCCCATTTCATTGGCGAAACGGACCGAATCGAAGATGAAGAATTCCGGCTCCGGGCCGAAGAACGCGGTTTCGGCGATGCCGGAGGACTTCAGGTAGGCCTCGGCGCGCTTGGCGATGCCGCGCGGGCAGCGGCCGTACGGCTGCATGGTGGCCGGGTCGAGGATGTCGCAGCTGATGACGATGGTCGGATCGGCGTAGAACGGATCGACATAGGCGCTGGCCGGGTCCGGCAGCAGGACCATGTCCGACTCGTTGATGCCCTTCCAGCCGGCGATGGAGCTGCCGTCGAACATCTTGCCTTCTTCGAACAGCGACGGTTCGATGATGCTGACCGGGAAGGTGACGTGCTGCTCGACGCCACGCATATCCACGAAACGCAGATCGACGAACTCGATCTGGTTGTCCTTGATCAGCTTCTCAACGTTTTCCACGGACATCGGTACGACCTCGGATGGGGATGAATGCCTGCTTGAGGTAGAGCAATGACCGTGCCAACTTTTCTGTGCACGCAAGCCATTGATTTCAAAAAGCACGCCCCGGCGCGGTGCACAGCGGAGCGCACCAAATGGGTGCATGCATCTTCTTCCGCACCCGTTTGGTGCGGCAGGGATCGTCTATCCTCTCGACCTTCTTCCTTCCGCTGCCGGCGCCCATTCCACCCATGTCCGATCTGCTCTCCGCCCTGTTGCTGGGCATCCTCGAAGGCCTCACCGAATTCCTGCCGATCTCCAGCACCGGCCACCTGCTGATTGCCCAGCACTGGCTGGGCGCGCGTTCGGACTTCTTCAACATCATCATCCAGGCCGGCGCGATCCTGGCCGTGGTACTGGTGTTCCGCCAGCGCCTGCTGCAGCTGGCCACCGGCTTCGGCCAGCGCGAGAACCGCGAGTACGTGTTCAAGCTGGGCGCTGCCTTCCTGGTGACGGCCGTGGTCGGCCTGGTGGTGCGCAAGGCCGGCTGGTCGCTGCCGGAAACCGTGGGCCCGGTGGCCTGGGCGCTGATCATCGGCGGCGTCTGGATGCTGCTGGTGGAGGCCTATACCGCACGCCTGCCCGACCGTGACCAGGTGACCTGGACGGTGGCGATCGGTGTGGGCCTGGCGCAGGTGGTGGCCGGCGTGTTCCCCGGCACCTCGCGTTCGGCCTCGGCGATCTTCCTGGCCATGCTGCTGGGCCTGAGCCGCCGCGCGGCCGCCGCCGAGTTCGTGTTCCTGCTGGGCATTCCCACCATGTTCGCCGCCAGCGCCTACACCTTCCTGGAACTGGCCAAGGAAGGAAACCTGGCCAGCGAGAACTGGACCGACGTCGGCGTGGCCTTCGTTGCCGCCGCCATCACCGGCTTCGTCGTAGTGAAGTGGCTGATGGGCTACATCAAGTCGCACAAGTTCACGGCGTTTGCCCTCTACCGCATCGCCCTCGGCGCCGCATTGCTGCTGTGGTTGCCTGCCGGTAGCTGAACAACGCCGGGACCGGTCAAACCCATTCCCGGTCCCGACCCGTTTTTCCAGGTTCCTCAAGGAGACTCACCACCATGAACCGCACGCTCACCCTGCTCCTCCCGCTGGCCCTGCTGGCCGCCTGCAGCCAGACCCCGGCCCCCGCCGGTACCGGCGGCGACGACGTGGCCCCGGCCGCCACCAAGGCAGCGGACCAGCAGACGCTGGCGCACCTGGATGCGCAGCGCCTGCAGAGCCAGCACTGGTTGCTGAAGCAGGCCACCGCCGCCGACGGCACGCGCATCGATGCGCTGTTCGCCCGCGATGACAAGCCGGTCACCCTGGACTTCGCCGATGGCCGCCTGGCGGTGAGCAACACCTGCAACCGCCTGGGCGGTGGCTACACCCTGGAAAACGGCACGCTGAAGGTAGGCGCGATGGTGTCGACCATGATGGCCTGCACCGACAAGGCGCTGATGGCGCTGGACGAAGCGGTGTCCAGCCGCCTGCAGGGCGAGCTGAAGGCCGCGCAGGGTACCGATGGCGCGCTGACCCTGACCACCGGCAAGGGCGACGCGCTGGTGTTCGCACCGGAACCGACCGCCGAAACCCGCTACGGCGGCCCGGGCGAAACCGTGTTCCTGGAAGTGGCCGCGAAGACCCGGAAGTGCTCGCACCCGCTGATTCCGGATTACCAGTGCCTGCAGGTGCGTGAGGTGAAGTTCGACGACAAGGGCCTGAAGCAGGGCGAACCCGGCAAGTTCGAGAACTTCTACGGCAGCATCGAGGGCTACACCCACGAAGACGGCGTGCGCAACGTGGTGCGCGTGAAGCGTTTCGCGGTAAAGAACCCGCCAGCCGATGCGCCGTCGCAGGCGTACGTGCTGGACATGGTGGTCGAGTCGGCGACCGAGCGCTGAGGCCGACCCACGCGTGGTGGAACCGACTGTCAGTCGGCTTGCTTCTGTAGAGTCGAGCCATGCTCGACTGTGCGGAAAGCAGCCGAGCATGGCTCGGCTCTACGGGGGGCGAAGCCGAGCATGGCTCGGCTCTACAGGGGGCGAAGCCGAGCGTTGGCTCGGCTCTACAGAACGCAGGAAGCAACGCCGGCCAGCGGCCGGCGTTGCCGGGTTGCCGTTACAGCGCGGGATTCAGCGTGTAGGTGCCGTGCAGCGTGGCTTCGGCCAGCACGTGGCCGTGCATGGCGCGGTAGGCATCGGCGGCGGTGAAGCGCTGCGGCAGGTCCAGCGTCGCCACATCCAGCGCGAACACGCGGAAGAAATAGCGGTGCACGCGCTCGTCGTTGAACGGCGGGTACGGGCCGTCGTAGCCGAGGTAATCGCCGGCCATGTCCGGGTTGCCGGCAAACCAGCCGGTGAAGTCGTTCACGCCCTGGCGGCTGCCTGCCGGGCCGGCCGGTGCCGGCTTGCCCTTGGCAACGAAGCCATCGCTGCAGCTGCCGGCGGCGATCTCGTGTACCGACGCCGGAATATCGGCCATCACCCAGTGCACAAAATCGCAACGCGGCTGGTCGCGCGGCACGGTCATGTCACTGCGGCCGACCGTATCGGGCACGGTCGGCACGTCCGGGTCCACGCACACCAGCAGGAACGCGCGGGTACCATCGGGCACGCCGCTCCACGCCAGGTGCGGGTTGCGGTTCGGGGCGAAACCCGTGGCATCACCGGCCGCGAACTCGCGATCGATCGGGGCGCCGGCGGTGATGCTTTTGCTGCTCAGCTGCATGGGGGGGCTCCTTACGCTTCGGGATAGCCCAGTCGCACCGCGACCGGGGTCAACAGATCGAACGCTGCATTCATCACGTCGGTGTAGCGGCGCCAGTGGCCGGCCGGGAAACGCGGCGGGCCGATGCGCTCGGCCGGCGGGATCGAGGTGTTGAACAGCTCCTGCAGCATGCCGGCAACCACGCGCGGGTCATCGCCCACGTCGTCCATGCGCATCAGCAGGTGCGGGTACAGATCCTGCTCATGCAGCGTCGCCACCTGGGCCATCGAACGCGCCAGCCACTCGGCCGCTTCGGCCACGTTGTTGACCGCGAACGGTGCCGGCGCGCCGTAGGCGATCCAGTCCAGCAGCATGTCGCGCGGGTCGCGCAGCACCACCAGCAGGCGACCCTGCGGCAGGTGCGGACGCAGCGACCACAGCAGGGCGTTGTCCCACCACAGCAGCCAGTCGATGACGGTGTCGTTCTGCACGCCGCGCTGGCGCAGCGTGTCACGCCAGCCGCTCACCAGGCCCTCGGGGCTGAGGTCGCCGGAGGCCAGCCTCTGCAGGGTGAAGTAGTTCTGGAACGCGTCATCCGGCGGGGTCGGCGCGAAACGGTCGCTGCGCATCACCGGGCTTGCCCCGGCGAAGGTGACCGCCACGCGTTCAACGCCCGAGCCCGGTGCGCCCCACAGGAAGATCGGTGCGGAGGCAGCGCTTTCGGCATCGACCTCGCCCAGGTCGGGCCAGCTCGGCGGTGCCTTGGCCTGCGGCGGCAACGGCAGGCGTTCGGCGTTCTGCTCGGCATGCAGCTCCAGCCAGGTGCGCAGCGCTTCGCGCGGCTGGCCGGCCTGGTCCTGCACCTCGCCCAGCCAGGTGCGCAGCTCGCGGCGACGGGACTCGGGCACCGCGTCAACCAGGCCCTGCACGTGGGCCACGGCGGCGGCCGGGTCACGCGCCAGCAACGCGCCGACCAGGCGCGTTTCGCCACTGATGCGGCCCGGTTCCAGGGCGACGATGCGGGCCGCCAGGGCTTCCACGGCGTCGGCTTCGCCGGCCGCTTCATGCAGGCGCAGGCGGGCTTCCAGGGCCGGCACGAAGTCGGGCATGGCCTCGATCCAGCGCTCGGCCACGGCAATCGCGCCGGGGCTGCCGAAGCCTTCCGGCGCCAGGCGTGCCAGCCACAGGTGCGGCAGCTGCGGATGCTCGGCCAGCACCTCGTCCAGGTCGGCGCGGGCTTCTTCCTCGCGGCCCAGGCGCTGCCAGCAGGCCAGCAGCAGCTCGACCACGCGGCGGTCGCCCGGGTCGGCCTTCAGCATCGGCCGCAGCTGCTCCAGCGCCTGCATCGGCTGGTCGGCCTGCAGCGCGATCTCGGCACCGAGGCGCTGCAGCGCCGGCGTATCCAGGCCCGGCACCTGCAGCGCCTGCTGCAGCTGCTGGTGGGCGGCCTCGACGTTGCCCTGGCGCAGCGCCAGCTGCACCACCAGGCCGTGCAGGCTGGTCATCTTCGGGTTGATGTCGAGCACGCGGCGGAAGGCCTGCTCGGCAAAGGCCAGCATGTCCTTGGCCTGGTAGGCCGAACCCAGGGCGTACAGAACGCGCGGATCGTTGGGCATCTGCCGGGCGGCTTCGGACAGCAGCTGCAGCGCGCGGTCGGCGTCATCGCGGTACAGGGCCACCATGCCCTGCAGCGCCAGCACTTCCGGATGTTCCGGCTGCAGCTTGGCGGCCAGCGTCGCCTGGCGTGCGGCGGTGTCGATATCGTTGCGGCCGATCGCCAGATGGGCCTGCATCAGATACGCCTCGAAGGCGTTGGGATTGAGGTCGGTGGTGCGCAGCAGCGCTTCGTCGGCGCCCTCGAACTGGTGCAGGGCCAGCAGCAGGCCGGCCTGCTGCAGGTGCAGCTGTGCGTCGTCCGGGGCCAGCAGCAGCGCCTGCTGCAGGGGTTCCTGCGCGGCTTCGGGCTGGCCCTGCTGCTGCAGCGCAAGCGCCAGCCAGCGGTGGGCCTGGGCCTGGCCGGGTTCATCGTGCACCCACGCCTGTGCCAGCTGCACGGCCTGTGCGGTGTCGTTCTGGCGCAGGGCCTGGAGAATCTGGTCTTGCATGGCAGTCCGGTTCAATGGCAAACCCGCATTGTAGCGGGCTGCGCGCCGGCGCCGGTTCAGCCCGCCAGCACCCGCTGCAGGCGCTGGGCCACCCAGCGTTCGGAGAAGCCGTCGCCGCGCCAGTTTTCCAGGAACCCGCAATGGCCGCCCCAGCAGGCGGTTTCCAGCCGTGCGTGCTGCGGCAGCTGCCAGTCGCGGAAGGTGGCGTAGGGAATGACCGGGTCATCCTGCGCCATCAGGATGTCGGCCGGCACCTGCAGGGTGGACAGGCGGTCGCCGGCAATCGAGTAACCATCGAAGTAGGCCTGCAGCGTGCCGAAATCGGTATGGCGCTCGACCAGCCAGGTGGTCAGCGCGCGGATGTCCAGCTTCAGTACGCGGTCGTCGCAGTCGCTCAGTTCCGGGAACAGGTCGCGCTTGCGGCGCAGCGAGCCGGCCCACTTGCGGCGGAAGTACCAGTCGTACATCGCCGGGCCGCTCTGGATGCTGTCCATGGTCAGCGCCGGATCCAGCACCGGGCACACCGAGGCCACCCGCTGCAGCGGCACGCCGGCCGCAGGGGCACGCAGGGCCAGGCGCAGCACGAAGTTGCCGCCCAGCGAATAACCGGCGGCCACCAGCGGCAGGTCCGGCCAGCGCCGCGCGATGTCACCCGTCGCCTGCACCACTTCGTCGATGCGGTTGGAGTGGAAGATGCCGGGATTGAGGTGGTGGGTGTTGCCGTGGTCGCGGAAATTCAGCCGCACCACGTCGAAGCCCTGATCGATCATGCGCGCGGCCGCCATGCGCATGTAGCTGGATTCGGCGCTGCCTTCCCAGCCATGCAGCAGCAGGGCCATGCCCTTCGGCTCGCGGCCTTCGACGTAGCTGTGCCAGCCCTGCAGGCGCACGCCATCGCCACCATCGAGTATCAGTTCTTCGCTGACCGCACCGGTGGCGGCCAGCAGCAGCAGGCCACGCTGCAGGCGCATGCGGCTGGAGCTGAGCATGGACTGCAGGTGCGGATTGCGCAGCCAGCGCGGCGGCTGGTAGTCAGCCGCATGCAGCGTCGGCGTGCCGGCGTCCAGCAAAGGTGGCGGGATCAGTGCCACCGCACGCTCACTGCCCGCTCATCGCCGTCACGATGCGCGCGCGCGAGGTTTCCGCGATGCGTCGACGGCCTTCCAGGTCCTGTGCACCGATCGGTGCCAGGAAGTGCACTTCCGCACGTCGCGCCGGCTCACCGAGCAGGCGCAGGAAATTGGCGAAGAAACTCTCGCCCGGGCCGAAGGCCACGATGGTCTGGGCATCGCCATGGGCGCCGTAGACCAGGGCCACCGGCTGCACCGGCACGCCGGTTTCAACCGCGGCCTGGAAGATGCGCGCATGGAACGGGCCCACTTCGTGGCCGCCCCGGGTACGCCCTTCCGGGAACACGCCCACCGCCTTGCCATCACGCAGGCGGTCGGCCATCACCTGCATCACCCCACCGAGCGACTCGGTGTTGCCACGCTGGTGGAAGATGGTCTGCCCACGCGCGGCCAGCCAGCCCACCACCGGCCAGCTGGCGATCTCGCGCTTGGCGACGAAGCCCATCATGCGCTGGCTGTGCAGGATGGAGATATCCACCCAGCTGACGTGGTTGGCGACGAACAGCACCGCGCCCGGCAGCGCCGAACCGATCTGCACCAGGCGGAAGCCGAAGATCCACATCAGGCCGCCCTGCCACCAGTTGACGACCTTGGCGCCGAAGGTGGCATCGCCCACGCGCAGTTCGCCCCACGGCGGAAGCATGCCGATGAGGATCAACGGCAGGAACACGAGGATGTGGACCAACAGCAGCGGTACGCGGTACAGGTAACGGCACACACGCGCCACGCCGCCACGGGGGGCCGGAGTGGGGGAAGTCATCCGCGCACGATACCGGAGGGCCGCAGCCGCTGCCAGCCGATTCTGGCCATAAGTCCTATTGACCGCGGCCATGGGCAGGAACACGGTGTCCTGTTGGCGGGACTGCTGGGGCCAACTGGCCGCGAACAGCAGCCGAGCGTGGGCTCGGCGCTACCGAGTGACGGCCGGCCGCCATTGCCCGCAATGGGCCGGTACCAGCTGCAGATCGCTGACCTGGCGCTGGGTGTGCTGCAGCCGCTGCAGGGTCTGCCGGTAGGTGCCGGTGTGGCCAAGCAGTGCGGTGACCAGCCGCGGTGGTGGCACGCCATCGGTGATGGCGGCGCTGGACCAGGCGGCATCGGCCACCAGGAACACAGGGCGGCCATCGGCCGCTTCGAACAGCAGCCCGTGCTGGCCCACCGCATGGCCGGGCAGCGGCACCGCCAGCAGGCTGCGGTCGCCCAGCACGTCGCGGCCACGGCCGAAGGCATCGAAGGGACGCGGCAGGTCCACCTCCGGCAGGCTCTCCAGCCAGCCCATGCGCGGCGCCGCATCGCGGGTCAATGCGGGCAGCAGGCCCACGCTGAGCGCACGCAGGCGCCCGCGCGCGGCCTGGTCCTGCCACGCGGCGCGCGAACACAGCAGCGGCACGCCCGGGAAATCGAGCACGCCACCCACATGGTCACCATGCAGGTGCGACAGCACCACCAGGCCGATGTCGGCCGCGCCGATGCCATGCTGCTGCAGCTGCGCGCGCACGCTCTGGCCCGGGCCGAGGTGCACCGGCGTGACCCAGCGGTACAGGCGCTCGGGGAAGCGCGCGGTGGCCTGCAGGAAGGCGTCCGAATAGCCGGTGTCGAACAGGATGAGGCCGCGCTGCGGATGCCGCAGCAACGCCACCAGCGCTGGGAATTCGCAGCGATGCCAGCTGGCCCCCTGGCGCACGGCACGCTGCGGGTGCACGCAGTGACCGGCCTCGATCAGCTCCCACTCAAGCCGTGCCATCGCTGCCTCCGTGCTGCTTCCAGTGCGTAGCGAAGGCCTGCAGCGCGGCCTGCACGCCGGTGTGCGGGTCGTAGCCGAGGTCGCGCCGCGCCGCGCTGACGTCCAAGGTCTGCGAGTAGCCCAGCACGCCCACGCCATAGCGGGTCAGGCGCGGCTCGGGGCGGCCCGGGCGCAGGTTGGCCACGGCCTCGGCCACACCGGCCGCGGCCAACGCCAACGTTCGCGGCACTGGCCGCAGGCGCACCTGCAGGTCCATCGCTTCGAACAGGCCGTTGACCAGCGCATGCACGTGCAGCGGGGTGCCGGCGCTGATGTTGTAGGCGCGCCCGCTGCAGCGCGCGTCGGCCTGCAGCGCCAGGCTCACCGCCTGCACCGCATCGTCGATGGGGGTGACATCGATGAGCGCGCGGCCGCCATGGATCAGCGGGAACCGGCCGCTGGCCGCCACCGCCAGCAGGCGTGGCAGGATCGCGCGGTCACCGGGCCCGAACACGGCGCGCGGCCGCAGCACCACGGTGTGCAGCCCCTGGCGTGCCGCAGCGGCCACGGCCAGTTCCGATTCCCATTTGCTGCGGGCGTAGGCGGTGATCCAGCGTCGTGGCGGCTGGAAGCGTTCATCCAGACCGTACTGGTCGGCGAAGCGGAAATAGATGCTGGGCGAGCCCAGGTGGACCAGGCGGGCAACGCCGGCCGCCTGCGCGGCCTGCAGCAGGCGCGTGGTTGCCAGCACGTTCGCCCGCTGGAATGCGGCTGCCGTTCCCCAGGGCTGCGACATCGCCGCGCAGTGCACCACGGCATCACAGTCCTGCAGCAGCGGCGCCAGGGCATCCTCGGCAAGATCGGCAGCAGCCACCTCGATACCGCGCGTGGCCAGCGCCTGCAGCCGAAGCGCATCGCGCCCGCTGCCGCGCACCAGCCAGCCCTGTGCCGCCAACGCGAGTGCGACATGCTGGCCGATGAAGCCGCTGGCGCCAGTGACCAGGACCCTGGCCATCAGTAGCGCAGCACTGCGCCACCCAGCGCCAGGCCGGCGCCGGTGCCGATCAGCAGGGCCTGGCCGCCGCGCGGCAGGCGGCCGTCGATCAGGGCCTGGTGCAGGGCCATCGGCAGCGACGCCGCCAGCTGGTTGCCGTGCTCGCGCAGGATGCGCACCAGCCGCTGCGGCGGCAGGCCCAGTACCCGTTGCAGGTGATCCAGGGCCTGGCCGCTGGCCTGGTGCGGCACGATCACATCGCACGCGGCCAGGCTGGTGCCGGCGCTGTCCAGCAGATCCTGCAGGAAACCGGGCAGGCGCCGCGCCGCTTCGCGGTACAACGCCTTGCCCTGCATCTGGAAATGATGGGCCGCGTGGTACGCATCGACATCGTCGAACAGGCGCATGCCGGTGCCGCAGGTCGGCACCTGGCACAGCTCGGCACCGTCGCCATAGGTGCGCAGGCGGGTGGCCAGCAACGCCGAGGCGTGGCCATCGCCGGCACGTTCGACCAGCATCGCCACCGCACCATCGCCGAACAGCGGCGCGGTCAGCAGGTCATCCGGGTCGAGGCCAGCACTGGGAATGTCGCTGCAGACGATCAGTACGCGCCGGTAGCGGCGCAGTGCCAGCAGGCTGCCGGCCATTTCCAGCGCCACTACGAAGCCCAGACAGGTGGCGTTGACGTCGAAGGACGGCACGCCGCTGTCGCCCAGGCCGAGGGCGCGCTGCACCAGCACGGCCTGGCAGGGAATGGCCTGTTCCATCACCCCGCAGGCGGAGATGATGCAGTCGATGTCGGTGATCGCGAGGCCGGCCTGCTGCAGGGCCTGGCGCGCGGCCTGCGCGCCCATCCACGAGGCCCGCTCATCGGCCGCTGCATGGCCGCGGCTGGCCACGCCGCTGTGCCGCTCGACCCAGCCGTCCGGCTTGTTCCAGCGCTGGTCGAAGTGCTGCGACGGCACCCGCAGGCGCGGCAGGCAGGTACCGCTGGCGACGATCCGCAGCGGCAGCGCGGCGGGAGCAGGCAGCCCGGACATGGGCCTCAACCGTGGCCTGCAGCCACCACCGCCAGGGTCAGCCGCGAGATGCACACCAGCCGGCCCTGTTCGTCTTCGATGCGGATCTCCCACAACTGGGTGCTGCGGCCCACGTGCACCGCACGCGCGGTGCCGGTGACGGTGCCGCTGCGCACCGCGCGCACGTGGTTGGCGTTGATCTCCAGCCCCACGCAGACCTGCTTGCCGGTATCCACGCAGAGGTTGCCGGCGCTGCTGCCCAGAGTCTCGGCCAGCACCACCGATGCACCGCCGTGCAGGATGCCGTACGGCTGGCGGGTGCGTTCGTCGACCGGCATGGTGGCCTGCAACCAGTCATCACCGGCAGCGGTGAAGGCGATGCCCAGGGTATCGATGGCCGTGCCGCGGCTGAGCGCATTGAGCTGGTCGATGGAAACAGCTTCGCGGAACACCTGGGTCATGCAAGCACCTTCAGAGAATGGGGACGAGGCCGGCGCCGAATGCGGTCAGCATGCGCACCAGCAGCCACTTCGGGCCGACGTTCACTTCGGGGAAATCACCGACGGGCACGTAGCAGCGATGGAAATCCGGGCTCTGCCGCGGCAGCGGCTGCGGGCAGTCCACGCCGGGCCGGAACTCGTAGTCGGTGGCGTAGCGCCACGGCCAGAAATCGAGGATGGGCAGTGCTTCGGACGCCTTGCCCACGCTGTAGTTCAGCCCCGACAGCACCGGCGGCTTGGCGCGCGGTGCCACCGTCCAGGAATTCTGCGGGTGGGTGTCGCGCAGGATGCTCTGCGCCAGCTGCTCGGCGAACACCGGGTCGTCGATGATCACCGCGCCCTCCGTGTTGTAGTTCTCGCTGCGCGGATCGAAGTTGTGGGTACCGACCACGCCGATGCGGCGGTCGACCACCAGCGACTTCGCATGCAGGCCCATGCGCGCGCCCTTGCGGGTGACCGGCAGCGGCTTGTTGACCGCCTTGCTGCCCAGGAACGAGGGACGCGTTTCGGTACGCAGCAGGCGCGTTTCCACTTCACTGCCGGCGGAACGGCGGCGCGCCCGGCTGTTCTCGTAGGCGCTGCCCAGGCGCGGATGCTCCACGCCCGGCCGGGTGTCCTGCCCGTCGCTGTCCGCGGTGGCCGACGTTGACGGTGCATCGTCGTTGCCACCGCCGGCATTGCTGCCGGCCGCGCTGCCGCCGATCAGCGGATTGCGCACGCCCGCCTCGCCCCCGGTGCTGCCGCCGCTGCCCAGCGGGTCGGGCAGCAGGTTGCGGTAGTCGACCGGCGCATCCAGCGGGAACGGCTTGTATTCGAAGATGTTGAAGCCCAGTTCGCGCATGTTGCGCCGCTTGTACTTGTACGACAGCGCATACACGATCGGGTTGTCGGTGGCCGCCAGGCTGTTGCTGGACACCACCACGCGCGGCGGTTCGGGCCGCTTGCGCAGTTCGCGGAACAGCTTCTGCGCCGGCTTGGACAGCACCAGATACGGCGTCTGCAGGATCACTTCCTTCTGCGCGCCGGAAATGAGGGCGTCCAGCTGCGGCTCGGTGACGTGCTGGCCAGCCAGCGGCGCACTGGCACGCTCGCGGCGGTGCTTGCGCGGCAGGTCGGCGACATAGCGCACCGAGTGCACCGGCAGCGCGGTGTCGACGAACGAGCGGGTGATGAAGTCGGTGTCGTTGGCTTCCTCGCTGACCCGTTCCACCCGCTCGGGACGGCGGAACTGCGCCGGCGGCATGGGAGGCACGCCGGCGTTGAGCAGGGTGCGGCCGACATCGTTCAGGCGTTCGGCGGGCACGCTGCGCGGCGCGCGCCAGAACGCATCGAAGTTGGCGGCCATCGCCCGCGCTTCCGGCCCGGCGATCAGCACGTCGCGGTCGCGGAAGTTGTACTCGCGGTCCCAGTCGTAATAGTCGTCCTGGTAGTTGCGGCCACCGACCACACCGATCGCATCGTCGATGACCAGCAGCTTGTTGTGCATGCGCTGGTTGAACCGGCGGAAGCAGCACAGCACGCTGCCGGCATAGTCGAAGTAGTTCAGCCGGGCCTTGCCGAAGGTCGGGTTGTAGACCCGCAGCTGGAAGTTCTGGTGGGCCCCGGACAAGGCGCCCAGGATCTCCAGGTCGGAGATTGCCGACAGCTGGTCGATCAGTACCCGCACCTTCACCCCGCGGCGCGAGGCGGCCAGCAGTTCGTCGATGACCAGCCGGGCGCTGTCGTCCTTGTCGAAGATGTAGGTCTGCAGGTCGATGCTGCGGGTGGCGCTGCGCAGCAGATTCAGGCGGGCGACCAGGGCGCCCTCGCCTTCGTCGAGCAGGGTGGCGTAGTGCAGCGGCTGCGCTTCGGTCGATTCGCTGAATGCGCGGCCGGCCAGGGATCGCAACGGCGAATCCAGCGCGCAGCGGTCGCCGCGCTGGCAGTCGACCTGGGTCGAACGGGCCTGCACGGCGATGGCCTGGGCACGGTCGCGCTCGGCGTTGGACAGCGACGCGCAGCCACTGCCAAGCAACAGGGTTGCCAGCGCCAGTACACGCAGCAGGAAATTCACGGTTTCGGCGCCTCGCTCAGGCGGGCTCGCAGTACGAAGGTCACTCGGTCACTCAAGGCAAGCTGCCAGCTGTCCATGCCGTACCGGCCTCGTTGCACGGTACCGCGGCTGACGACATCGCAATCATAGCCGGGTCGGGAACATTCCGCCTTCTCCACCCGCAGGGTTTCCGGGTGGCTGACCCCGCGCAGGGTCAGCCGGCCCTGGATGGCACCGCCATTGCCGACGGTGTCCGGCCAGTAGGGCAGCGAATCGAACTCGACCGACGGGTAGCGCCCCGCATCGAAAAACTCCGGCCCGCGCATCCAGCCGGTGTAGCGGTCCTTGCCCGGGATCTCCACCGAGCGGGTGAACATCTTCAGGTGCACCTGGTGGCGGCCATCGGACAGCACTTCGACGCGTCCCTCGAAGTGCGGGAACAGCCCTTCAATGCGCTGGCCGAAGCGGGTGCGCACTTCGAAGCCGATCCGCGAGCGCTGCAGGTCCATGTGCAGCACACGTGACGACTCGGCCGACGCCAGTGCCGTCACCGGCGGCAGCGGCGTGGGCGGTGGAGGGGCAGCCCAGGCCGGGCTGCAGACCAGCAGCACCGGCAGCAGGCAGCGGCCGGGCCGTGCCAGGATCATCGACTCACGGCCACCAGAAGGCGTTCAGGCTGGCCACGCCCGGCTCGATCGCCGCCTCGCGCGGGAACCCGAGCACGGCGACGGCCGCCGGCGGCATGCCCCGGTAGTCGCTGCTGGTGCCTTCGGTCATCAGCGCCACCAGCCTTTCCAGGCCGGGGTTGTGGCCGACGATCAGCACCCGGTCGAGGTCGCGGCGTTCATCCACCAGCGCGGCCAGGGTGCCGGGGGTGGCTTCATAGATGCGGTCTTCCAGGCGCTTCTCGACGTAGCCGATGGCCGCCAGCACCGCTTCCAGGGTCTCGCGGGTACGCCGCGACGGCGAGCACAGCACGCAGTCCGGCAGCAGGTTGTTTTCCTTCATCCACTTGCCGGCCGCCTCGGCTTCGGCAAGACCCACCGGCGACAACGGCCGATCGAGGTCGGCCTGGCCGGGGGTGGCCGGTTCGGCATGGGCATGGCGCAGCAGGATCAGTTCACGCATCGCGAGGTTCCATGAAAGTGAGGGTGCAGCACAAAGGGTGACGTACGCGTCACAGCTTCAACCAGGCCAGCAGCGGCTCCCAGTCGGCCTGGTGCTCGCGCACCTGGGCCGAGCGGTAATCGAACAGGCTGCGGCCAAGGCCGGTCATCACCACGTAGCTCTGGCTGTCGCGCAGCTGGGCGACCACCGGGTACGGCCATTCGCCCAGCATCTGCAGGGCCTGTTGCGAGGTCTGGGTCCACGGCTTGGTGCGGTTGAGGACCAGGCCTACCGGCAGCTTGCGGCTGTGCACGCGCGGGTTCTGCGCCAGGCTGTTGAGGAAGCCGACGATGGCTTCGATGTCCAGCGCCGAGGGCAGCACCGGCACCACCACGGCATCGGCGGCGTCGAGAAAATGGGGGATATCGTCGGCCAGTGCGCCGGCCGGTGCGTCGATGATGACGGTATCGGTCCCGTCGGGCAGCTTCTGCAGCCATTGCTTCTTGCGGTACACGTCGATGGGCAGGACCGCGCTGTCCAGCCCGGCCCGGCGCTGTGCCCAGCGGGTGCTGGAACCCTGCGGGTCGGCGTCGGCGATCACCGTGGCCTTGCCCTGCAATGCCGCGTATGCGGCCAGGTGGGTGGCGACGGTGGTCTTGCCCACCCCGCCCTTGGAACCGGCCACCAGGATCGTCTTCATGCCAGCCTCGCTTCCGGGTACGTGCCCCGAGCGTACACCGGCGATGGTGACGTTAGGTAGAGACGGCCTGAATCAATCCGCATCGGCTTTGCTATCGTTGCGCTCCCGAAGGATCGAACCGGCATGAGCGAACTGCAGGACCTGAGCGCGTTGATCCGCGCCAACACCCCCCTGATCGTCATCGAGACCCAGGACGAGGGTCGCATCGTCGAACTGTTCCGGCAGACGCTGATGCATGTCTGGCGCGCCCTGCACCGCTGGTCGATCACCGAGGGCCTGCGCCGCATCGACCTGGAGCGCGAGGACGATGCGATCGGCCCGCCCGACGCCAGCGCCGCCCTGCAGATGATCCGCCAGGCCGAACAGCGCGGCATCTACCTGCTGCTCGATTTC
Organism: Stenotrophomonas sp. STEN054; assembly: GCF_056854535.1. Lineage (NCBI taxonomy): Bacteria > Pseudomonadati > Pseudomonadota > Gammaproteobacteria > Lysobacterales > Lysobacteraceae > Stenotrophomonas > Stenotrophomonas sp. STEN054. The sequence continues at coordinate 19,170 of NZ_JBXFWG010000061.1, forward strand.
CACCCCTACCTCGGTTACGCCAGCCACCAGCGTGCGCTGCGCGACCTGATCCAGCGCCGTCACAGCCAGCCGCACGTGCTCGTGCTGATCGGCGCCAAGGTCGAGCTGCCGGCCGAACTGGAAGCGTTGGCGGTGCGCTTCAACCCGCGCCTGCCCGATGCCAACGCCCTGCTGAAGATGCTGCGCGAGGAGGCCGACGCCTATGCCCGCGAGCATGGCGGCCGCCGTGTGGAAGTGGACAGCGAAGCGGTCAAGAAGATCCTGAAGAACCTGCAGGGCCTGAGCCTGGTCGATGCCCGGCGCATCGCCCGCCAGCTGATCTATGCCGATGGCGCGCTGCGCGACGACGACCTGCCGCAGCTGGCGCGGCTGAAGTTCGAACTGCTCAACCGCAGCGGCCACCTGTTCTTCGAACATGACAGCGCGCGCTTCGGCGACGTGGCCGGTGCCAACCGGCTGAAGCGCTGGATCAACCAGCGCAGGGTCGCCTTCATCGCCGGCTCCGCCCCGGCCGGCCTGGACCCGCCGCGCGGCATGCTGCTGCTGGGCGTGCAGGGCTGCGGCAAGTCGATGCTGGCCAAGGCCACCGCCGCCGGCTTCGGCGTGCCGCTGCTGCGCCTGGACGTGGGCGCGCTGTACAACAAGTACCACGGCGAGACCGAAGCCAACCTGCGCCAGGCCCTGGCCTCGGCCGAGCAGCTGGCCCCGTGCGTGCTGTGGATGGACGAGATCGAGAAGGGCCTGGCCAGCGGTGGCGACGATGGCGGCGTATCGCGCCGCGTGCTGGGCCACCTGCTGACCTGGATGGCCGAGCGCAAGGCGCCGGTGTTCATCGTGGCCACCGCCAACCAGGTGCACGAGCTGCCGGCCGAACTGCTGCGCAAGGGTCGCTTCGACGAGATCTTCTTCGTCGACCTGCCGCCGCCGGACGTGCGGGTGGAGCTGCTGCGGCTGCACCTGGGCCGACGCCAGCTCAACGCGGATGATTTCGCGCTGCCGGCGCTGGCAGCGGCGGCGAACGGGTTCTCCGGCGCGGAGATCGAGCAGGCGATCGTGGCGGGGTTGTATTCGGCGCATGCCGAGGGGCGGCCGCTGGATACCGAGCTGCTGATGACCGAGATCCGCGCGACGCGGCCGCTGTCGGTGTTGATGGCCGAGCAGGTGGCGGCATTGCGCGAGTGGGCGTCGGGGCGGACGGTGTCCGCGGACGACTGAGGGGGGTTGTTTCCAGCCAACGGCGCAGCCCCTCGTGGCTGGCGGTTGGTAGAGTCGACTGGCATCAGGAGTGGGTCGGCGGGGGGGGCGCGGGCCCGGCGCACCCCCCCACACGAACCACCGGGCGGCGCGGGCGACAACAGCCGGCCCCAGCCCAGC
>NZ_JBXFWG010000062.1:0-20430 GCF_056854535.1 Stenotrophomonas sp. STEN054
GCCGAGCCCATGCTCGGCTGCTCTTACCGGAGCCGAGCATGGGCTCGGCTCTACAGGAAGCCCACGCCACGGCGCATCCACGCATGGCGTGGATCTACTGGCCGCGAAAGCCAAGCATGGGCTCGGCTCTACAGGAAGCTCCAACCCGTCAGCGCACCAGCGCGATCACCGCACACAGCACCACGATCACCAGCGCCACCCACTGCATCGGCACGAAGAAGAAATGATGCGGCGCCGCCTCGCCCTTCTGTCGCGGCGCGCGGTTCAGCCACAGACCCAGCAGCACATTCACGCCCGCGCCTATGCCACCGCCCAGCAGCACCTGCTGCAGCGGGATGTTGCCCTTCGGGCCGTCATGCGGGAAGAAATACGCCAGCAGCAGGATCACCGCGATCGGAGTCACCAGCGTCATGAATCCCCAACCGCGATAGATCATCGTGCAGTGCCTTGCAAAGAGGAGCTGCATTGTAGCGGGGCAAGCGCGCGCGATCACATTCTGTAGAGCCGAGCCCGTGCTCGGCTGGTTGTACGGGAGCCGAGCATGGGCTCGGCTCTACAGATATCCAATGCCACGGCACATCTACATCCATCGGCTGCGCCGCCATTGCGGCGGCGCGCCCGCTCGAACTCAGCGCAGGCCCGTCTCGTTGCGGGCAATCACCAGGCGCTGGATCTCCGAGGTGCCTTCGTAGATCTCGGTGATCTTGGCATCACGGAAGTAACGCTCCAGCGGCATTTCCTTGGAATAGCCCATGCCGCCGTGGATCTGCACGGCCTGGTGGGTGATCCACATCGCCGCTTCCGAGGCAGTCAGCTTGGCGATGGCCGCTTCGTTGCTGAAGCGCTTGCCCTCGCCCTTCACCCACGCCGCGCGCAGGGTCAGCAGCAGGGCGGCGTCCAGCTTGCACTTCATGTCGGCGATCTTCGCCTGGGTCATCTGGAAGGTACCGATGGCGGCGCCGAAGGCCTTGCGGTCCTTCACGTATTCCAGCGTCGCTTCATAGGCGGCGCGGGCAATGCCGATGGCCTGCGAGGCGATGCCGATGCGACCGGCATCGAGCACGCCCATGGCGATCTTGAAGCCCTCGCCTTCCTGGCCGAGCACGTCGTCAGCCAGGGCGACGTAGTCGTTGAACTCGATCTCGCAGGTGGCCGAGGCACGGATGCCCAGCTTCGGCTCGGTCTTGCCGCGGCCGAAGCCGGCGTTGTCGGTGTCGATCAGGAACGCGGTGATGCCGCGCGCGCCCTTGTCCGGCTCGCTCATCGCGAACAGCACGATGTACTTGGCCACCGGGCCGGAGGTGATCCAGCTCTTCTTGCCATTGATGACGTAGGTGCCGTCGGCCTGCTTGACCGCGCGGCAGCGCATGGCCGTGGCATCCGAACCGGACTGCGGCTCGGTCAGGGCGAACGCCCCGATGGCCTCGCCTTCGGCGATGGCGCGCACGTACTTCTGCTTCTGCGCCTCGCTGCCATGGGTCAGGATGCCGTTGCAGAACAGCGAATTGTTGACCGACATGATGGTCGAGTGCGCAGCATCACCAGCGGCGACCTCCACCATCGCCAGCACGTAGGCCACCGGGTCCATGCCCGCGCCGCCGTACTCGGTCGGCACTTCGATGCCCATCAGGCCGTTTTCGCCCAGCAGGCGGATGTTCTCGAGGGGGAATTCGCCGGTGCGGTCATGGTGCTCCGCGCTCGGGGCGATCTTCTCCTGCGCGATGCGCCGCGCCACGTCCTGCAGCATCAACTGCTCTTCAGTAAAGCTGAAATCCACAACACCCTCCCAGGTACATGATGATAGGGGCCACGCACAGCGCGCCCAGGTGGCTCGATTGTACCGGGGCCGGGCAACGGCGGATGACTTGCGGGGTGTTGCGGCTTGACCGGAACCGCTGCCGTCGGCGAACATATCTCTATATCGCGATAGGTAGATATTTATGGATCTGGAAGACTGGTCGACACGCCTGAAGGTGTTCGCCGACGCCACCCGCGTGCGCCTGCTGGCGCTGCTGGAACAGGAAGAGCTGACCGTGGCCGAGCTGTCGGCGATCACCCGGCTGGCGCAGCCGCGGGTGTCGACCCACCTGGCGCGCCTGAAGGAAGCCGGCCTGGTCCGCGACCGCCGTGCAGGCGTGTCGGCCTATTACCGCTTCGACGATGCCCAGCTGGACCCTGCGCAGCGCGCATTGTGGCACGCCTTGAGCAACGGAAGCGACGATCCGCTGCTGCGCCAGGACGCTGAACGCGTCGCTGCGGTGATGGCCAGCCGCGCCGCCGACCAGAACTGGGCCGACAGCGTCGCCGGCGACATGGAGCGTCACTATTCGCCGGGACGCACCTGGGAAGCCCTGGCCCGCACCGCGCTGCCGCTGCTGGAAACCGGCGACGTGCTCGACATCGCCTCCGGTGACGGCGTGCTGGCCGAACTGGTGGCACCGCACGCCAGCCGCTACGTCTGCATCGACACCAGCGCGCGCGTGGTGGCCGCCGCCAGCGAGCGCCTGCGCCGCCTGCCCAATGTAGAGGTGCGCGAAGGCGACATGCACGCCCTGCCCTTCGGCGACGGCAGCTTCGACCTGGTGGTGCTGATGCACGCCCTGACCTACGCCAGCAAGCCGGCGCAGGCCGTGGCCGAATCCGCGCGCGTGCTGCGCCCGGGCGGCCGCCTGCTGCTGTGCAGCCTGGCCCGCCACGAGCACAAGGCCGCGGTGGAAGCCTATGGCCACGTCAACCTCGGCTTCAGCGACAAGGAGCTGCGCAGGTTCGTCGACAAGGCCGGCCTGCAGGTCTCCAGCCTGGAAACCGTGACCCGCGAAAAACGCCCGCCGCATTTCGAAGTCATCTCGCTGATCGCCAACAAGCCCTGAGGTCGCCGTGTCCGCCCTGCCCTGGCTGCATCCCGAACGTGCCCATGCCCTGCTTGCCGCCCTGCGCGAGCGCATCCTGATCATCGACGGTGCGATGGGCACGATGATCCAGCGCCATGACCTGCAGGAAGATGATTACCGCGGCCAGCGCTTCGCCGGCGGCTACGACCACGACCATGGCCCCGGTTGCGACCACGCCGCGCCGGAAGGCCACGACCTGAAGGGCAACAACGACCTGCTGCTGCTCACCCGGCCGGAGGTCATCGGCGATATCCACACCGCCTACCTGCAGGCCGGCGCGGACCTGGTGGAAACCAACACCTTCAACGCGACCTCGGTCAGCCAGGCCGACTACCACCTCGAACACCTGGTGTACGAGCTGAACAAGGCCGGCGCCGCTGTCGCCCGCGCCTGCTGCGATGCGGTCGAAGCGACCACGCCGGACAAGCCGCGCTTCGTCATCGGCGTGATCGGGCCGACCAGCCGCACCGCCTCGATCAGCCCCGACGTCAACGATCCCGGCTTCCGCAACACCAGTTTCGACGAGCTGCGCGACACCTACCGCGAAGCCATCGAAGGCCTGATAGATGGTGGCGCCGACACCCTGATGGTAGAGACCATCTTCGACACGCTCAATGCCAAGGCCGCGCTGTACGCGCTGGAAGAGGCCTTCGATGCGCGCGGCGCACGCCTGCCGGTGATGATCTCCGGCACCATCACCGATGCGTCCGGCCGCACCCTGTCGGGGCAGACCGCCGATGCCTTCCATGCCTCGCTGGCCCACGCACGCCCGCTGTCGATCGGCCTGAACTGCGCGCTGGGTGCCGATGCCATGCGCCCGCACGTGGAAACCCTGTCCCAGGTGGCCGACTGCCATGTCAGTGCACACCCCAACGCCGGCCTGCCCAATGCCTTCGGCGAGTACGACGAGACGCCCGGGGAAATGGCCGCTACCCTGCGCGGCTTCGCCGAGGATGGCCTGCTGAACCTCGTCGGTGGCTGCTGCGGGTCCACCCCGGACCATATCCGCGCCATCGCCGAGGCCGTGGCCGGCCTGCCGCCGCGCGCCCTGCCCGGTGCACAGGAGCAGCACGCCGCATGAGTACCCTGCCCTATACCCGCCTGTCCGGCCTGGAACCGCTGGTCATCACCCCGGACCTGCTGTTCGTCAATGTCGGCGAACGCACCAACGTCACCGGCAGCGCGCAGTTCCGCAAGCTCATCAAGGAAGGCCGCTACGAGGAAGCGGTGGACGTCGCGCGCCAGCAGGTGGCCAGCGGCGCGCAGATCCTCGACGTCAACATGGACGAAGGCCTGATCGATTCGGAAGCGGCGATGACCCGCTACCTCAACCTGATCATGTCCGAGCCGGACATCGCGCGCATCCCGGTGATGGTGGACTCGTCCAAGTGGAGCGTGATCGAGGCGGGCCTGAAATGCCTGCAGGGCAAGAGCGTGGTCAATTCGATCTCGCTGAAGGAAGGCGAGGCGCTGTTCCGCGAACACGCGCGCAAGGTGCTGCGCTATGGCGCGGCCGCGGTGGTGATGGCCTTCGATGAGGCCGGCCAGGCCGATACCTGTGCGCGCAAGGTCGAAATCTGCACGCGCGCCTACCGCATCCTCGTTGATGAAATCGGCTTCCCGCCGCAGGACATCATCTTCGACCCGAACATCTTCGCCGTCGCCACGGGTATCGAAGAGCACGACAACTATGCGGTCGACTTCATCGAAGCGACCCGCATCATCAAGCAGACCCTGCCGCACTGCCACGTATCGGGCGGCGTCTCCAACGTCTCGTTCTCGTTCCGCGGCAATGAAACGGTGCGCCAGGCCATCCATTCGGTGTTTCTGTACCACGCCATCGCCGCGGGCATGGACATGGGCATCGTCAACGCCGGCGCGATGCCGATCTACGATGAGCTGGAGCCGGAGCTGCGCGAGCGCGTGGAGGACGTGATCCTCAACCGCCGCAGCGATTCAACCGAGCGCCTGCTGGAGATAGCCGAGCGCTACAAGGGCAAGAAGGGCGCGGCCAGGACCGAAGACCTGGCCTGGCGCGAAAAGCCGGTTGCGCAGCGCCTGGCGCATGCGCTGGTGCACGGCCTGGATGCCTTCGTGGAAGAGGACACCGAGCTGGCCCGCCAGGCCTCCAGCCGCCCGCTGGACGTGATCGAAGGCCCATTGATGGACGGCATGAACGTGGTCGGCGACCTGTTCGGTGCCGGCAAGATGTTCCTGCCGCAGGTGGTGAAATCCGCGCGCGTGATGAAGAAGGCGGTGGCCTACCTGCTGCCCTACATCGAAGCCGAGAAGGCCCGCAGCGGCGACACCGCGCGCAGCAACGGCAAGATCATCATGGCCACGGTGAAGGGCGATGTGCACGACATCGGCAAGAATATCGTCGGCGTGGTCCTGGCCTGCAACAACTTCGAGGTTGTCGACCTGGGTGTGATGGTGCCGGCGCAGAAGATCCTCGATGCGGCGCGCGAACACCACGCGGACCTGATCGGCCTGTCCGGCCTGATCACCCCATCGCTGGAGGAAATGAGCCACGTCGCCCGCGAAATGGAGCGTCAGGGCTTCGACCTGCCGCTGCTGATCGGCGGTGCGACCACCTCGCGTGCGCATACCGCGCTGAAGATCGATCCGCATTACAAGGCGCCCACGGTGTGGGTGAAGGATGCCTCGCGCGCGGTCGGCGTGGCCCAGTCGTTGATCTCGCGCGACCTGCGCGAGGCCTTCGTCGCCGCCAACGAAGCCGAGTATGCCGAGATCCGCACGCGCCACCGCAACCGTGGCGATGCCAAGCGCCTGGTCTCGCTGGAACACGCACGCGGGCAGAAGTTCCAGGGCGACTGGGCCAACTACACCCCGCCGGCCCCGAAGCAGCCGGGCCTGCACGTGTTCGATGATTACCCGCTGGCCGAACTGGTCGACTACATCGACTGGACACCGTTCTTCCAGGCCTGGGAACTGGCCGGCAAGTACCCGGCCATCCTCACCGACGAGATCGTCGGCACCCAGGCCAGCGAGCTGTACCGCGACGCACGCGCGATGCTCGACCGCATCATCGGCGAGAAGTGGCTGCAGGCCAAGGCCGTGTTCGGCCTGTGGCCGGCCAACAACGTCGGCGACGACGTGCGCGTGCAGCACCCACAGGGCGAGACCACCCTGCACTTCCTGCGCCAGCAGGTGGACAAGCCGGCCGAGCGCCCCGATTTCTGCCTGGCCGACTTCATCGCCCCGGCCGACAGTGGCCAGCAGGACTGGATCGGCGCCTTCGCGGTAACCGCCGGCATCGGCATCGATGCCCACGTCGCGCGCTTCGAGGCCGACCATGACGACTACAACGCGATCCTGCTGAAGGCTCTGGCCGACCGCTTCGCCGAAGCGCTGGCCGAGCGCCTGCACCAGCGCGTACGCACGGAGTTCTGGGGTTACGACCACGCCGAGACGCTGGACAACGAGGCGCTGATCGACGAGCAGTACCGCGGCATCCGCCCGGCCCCGGGCTACCCGGCCTGCCCCGAGCACAGCGAGAAACGCAGCCTGTTCGACCTGCTGCAGGCCGAAGCGAACGCCGGCATGGAGCTGACCGAGAGCTTCGCGATGCTGCCCACCGCTGCGGTGTCGGGCTACTACTTCAGCCACCCGCAGAGCCAGTACTTCGTGGTCGGCCGCCTCAGCCGCGAACAGGTGAGCGACTACGCGCGCCGCAAGGGCGTCGACCGCGCCCAGGCCGAGCGCTGGCTGGCCTCCAACCTCGACTACGACCCCGAATGAGGCGGTAGCGCCGGACCATGCCCGGCGTCATCTCCCGTCCGCCGGGCATGGCCCGGCGCTACCGTGCATGATTCCCACGATGACCGTTCCCGCTGTCCGCCTGTCCAGCTTCTACCTGTTCTATTACGCGGCGCTGGGCGCCTTCACGCCGTACTGGAGCCTGTTCCTGACCGCGCGCGGGATGAGCGTCACCGCCATCAGCGTGATGATGGGCCTGTGGTACGCCACCCGCGTGGTCGCGCCCAGCACCTGGACCACACTGGCCGCCGCCTCACCGCGCCCGATCCGCCTGCTGCGCGTGGGCTGCGTGCTGACCCTGCTCAGCTTCAGCGTGTTCCTGCTGCCGCTGCCGCAGCCGTGGATGTACCCGGCGATGGTGGTGTTCTGCTTCTTCTACAACGCGGTGATGCCGCAGTTCGAGTCGATCACCCTCACCCACCTGGGCAGCGACAGCCATCGCTACGGACTGATCCGGGTTTGGGGCTCACTGGGCTTCATCGCCATCGTTACCCTGTTCGGCTGGCTGATCGATGGCGATGGCAGCGGCAACCGCGCCGGGCTGCTGCCGTGGATGATGCTGCCGCTGTTCGCCCTGCTGGTGGTCTCGGCCTTCAGCAACCAGTACGCGCGCGGCATCGGCAAGGCCGAAGGTGATGCCAGCGGCTTCTGGCAGATCGTGCGCCGCCCGCCGGTGCTGGCGTTCTTCCTCGCCGCCTTCATGGAACAGCTGTCGTTCGGCCCGTATTACACGTTCTTCTCGGTCTACATGGACCACCACGGCTACCGCACCTCCACCCTCGGCCTGCTGTGGACCATCGGCGTGGTGTTCGAGGTGGGCGTGTTCTTCACCATCGGCCGCTTCTTCCGCCGCTACGACGCCAGCTGGATGCTGCTCATTGCGCTGACCAGCTCCTGCCTGCGCTGGGCGGTCACCGCGCTGTTCCCGGAAAACCTGCCGGTGATGCTGGTGGCGCAGACTGCACACGCGCTGGGCTTCGCCGCGTTCTTCGCCGCGGCGATGCAGATGCTGGCGACCTATTTCCCCGGCCGCCTCAACGGCCATGGCCAAGGGCTGCTGTATGGCTTCTCGTCCGGTGTCGGTGGCGTGCTGGGCGCACTCATCGCTGGCCAACTGTGGACCATCGACAACGGCCGCACCGCGTTCCTGGCCGGCAGCGGCTTCGCCCTGGTCGGCGCCCTGCTGTGCTTCTTCGCGCTGAGCCTGCCGCTGATCCGCGCGCGGCGTCGCGGCGCCCGCGCGGAGTGACGAAAACGCCGGGCAATGCCCGGCGTCGTGGTCATCCTGCAGGCATTCTTACCAGACCAGATCGTCCGGCACTTGGAACTGCGGGTCCGCGTACGGATCTTCCTCGGCCGGCGCGTTCGGATCGACCTTCAGCGCCACCGACGCGGCGAACACCGCTTCGGACTGCGCCAGCAGCTCGGCGGTCACCAGCAGGTACCGGCCGTTGAGCTGGACCACGCCCAGCTCACCCGCATTGAGTGCGGTCAGCTGTGCGGCGGTCACGTAGATGCGCTTGATCTTGCCGCCATATGGGAAGTGGCGGGCGATGTCGGCCGCTTCGTCATTGAGCCCCTTGTCCTTCAGCAGTTCTTCCAGCTTGGCCTTGGCCTCGCGGCGCTGGCGCGCTTCTTCCTGCTTCAGGCGCTCGGTCTCGATGCGCTCTTCCTTTTCCTTCTGCGCGCGGATGGCATAGGCCTTGGCCAGGTCCATTTCTTCGGCCGTACGCGTCTTGCGCGGGCCCTGCTGGCGCGGGCCACGCGACTGCCCGGGCTTACCGGGCTTGCCGGGGCCGCCGTTACCGTGGCCACGACGCTCGCCAGGCGTGTGCTCGCCCTTGCCAGCGCCCTGCGGCTTTCCATTGCCATTGCCACCCTTGCCCTGCGGGCGGCCATCACGGCGGGGGCCATCATTCTTGCGCTCGGGCTTGGGTGCCGGCTTGAAGCCCAGGCCCATCAGCTGGTCGCGGAGGGTATCGCTCATAGGAATCAGATCAGTAGTGCGGCGGCGGCGGTTCGCTCGCCGGATCAGAAGAATGCAATGCATTGCGGACCTTGCCCAGGTCCTCCAGCAGCACGCGCAGCACATCGGCATTGCGGCTGCCCTGCATGCGTGCATCGGCCAGCGCATCGCTCAATTCGGCCAGCGCGTGTTCCTGGAAGGACACGCGCATTTCCAGTTCGACCAGGCGCGCTTCCAGCGCCTGCTCGCGTTCACTCGATAAGTCAGACATGCAACGAACGTCCCCGGCCAATGCCGTAGTAAGCCAGACCGGCAGCCTCGACCTCGGACGGGTCGTACAGGTTGCGGCCATCAAACACCACCGCGTCCTGCAACTGCGAATGCAGCGCCTGGAAATCGGGGCTGCGGAACTGCTTCCACTCGGTCACCACGACCACCGCATCGGCGCCCTGCAGTGCGTCTTCGGCACTGCTGCAGAACATCAGGTCGTCGCGCTGGCCGAAGATGCGCTGCGCTTCATGGGTGGCTTCCGGGTCGTAGGCACGCACGTTCGCACCGGCGTCCCACAACTGGGCCAGCAGGCGGCGGCTGGAGGCCTCGCGCATGTCGTCGGTATTCGGCTTGAAGGCCAGGCCCCACACCGCGAAGGTCTTCCCGCGCAGGCTGGCGTCCGCGCCGTAGTGGCGCTGGATGAGCTCGAACAGGTGGCCCTTCTGCGCCTCGTTGACCGCTTCGACCGCGTCCAGCAGCTTCGGCTGCAGGCCGTACTGCTGCGCGGTGCGGGCCAGCGCCTGCACGTCCTTGGGGAAGCACGAGCCACCGTAACCGGCGCCCGGGTAGATGAAATGCCAGCCGATGCGCGGGTCCGAACCGATGCCCTGGCGGACCTGCTCGATGTCGGCGCCGACGCGCTCGGCGATGTTGGCCATTTCGTTCATGAACGAAATCTTGGTGGCCAGCATCGCGTTGGCCGCGTACTTGGTCAGCTCAGCCGAACGCACGTCCATTTCCACCACACGGTCGTGGTTGCGGTTGAACGGTGCGTACAGGCGGCGCATGACCGCCACCGATTCGGCGCTGGACGCACCGATGATGATGCGGTCCGGGCGCATGCAGTCCGCGACCGCATCGCCTTCCTTCAGGAACTCGGGGTTGGACACCACGTCGAAGGCGATGTCCGCGCCACGCGCAGCCAGCTCTTCGGCGATCGCCGCACGCACCTTGTCGGCGGTGCCCACCGGCACCGTCGACTTGTTGACCACCACGGTCGGCACGCTGATGTGCCGGCCGATGGTGCGGGCCACGGCCAGCACGTACTGCAGGTCGGCGCTGCCATCCTCGTCCGGCGGCGTGCCGACGGCGATGAACACCACCTGCCCGTGGCCGATGGCCATTGCGGCATCGGTGGTGAACGCCAGCCTCGATGCGGCATGGTTGGCCTTCACCATCGGCTCCAGGCCCGGCTCGTAGATCGGGATGACGCCCTGGTTGAGGCCATCGACCTTGGCCTGGTCGATGTCCACGCAGACGACCTGGTGGCCGGCATCGGCCAGGCAGGTACCTGTCACCAGACCGACGTAGCCGGTACCGAAAATCGCAACGCGCATGTCCGTGCTGACTCCTGGCGGCTTACGGCAGGACGCCCAGCAGCTCGACGTCGAAGGTCAGTGCGGCGTTCGGGCCGATCGGGCCGCCCGGGGTGCCGTTCTCGCCATAGGCCAGGTCGCCCGGGATCCAGAAGCGGTACTTGGAGCCGACCGGCATCAGGGCGACGCCCTCGGTCCAGCCCTTGATGACCTGGTCCAGGCCGAATTCGGCCGGGCCACGACCGGCGGAGCTGTCGAACACGGTGCCGTCCAGCAGCTTGCCCTCGTAGTTCACGCGCACCTTGCTGGTCGGCAGCGGGCGCTCGCCGCTGCCCGGGCGGATCACCTGGTACTGCAGGCCCGAGGCGGTGGTCACCACGCCCGGCTGGGTCTTGTTCTTGGCCAGGAATGCATTGCCTTCCTGACGGTTGGTCTGCGCGGCCTGGGCGGCCTTGGCCTGCATTTCAGCCTGCTTGGTGCCCATGAACGCCTGGATGGTGGCGGTCGCGTCGGCTTCGGTCATCTTCGGCTGGCCCTTGGCCAGGCCGGTGCTGATGGCTTCGAACAGCGAGGCGGTGTCGATGTCGTCCTTCAGCTGGGCCAGCGACGGGCCGACCGAGTACGAACCGATCATCTGCGCGACCTTGACGCGGTCGACCTTGGCCGGCTGCGAGCCCGGGGCCATGCCCGGAACCTGCTGGCCGTTGCGGGCCATCACGACCTGGCGCAGGGCCGCATCGGTGGCCTTGGCCTGGTCCTGGGTGATCTGCGGCTGCAGGCCTTCGAACGAACGCTCGACGGCGGCACGCAGGGCAGCCACGTCGATTTCATCGGCGATCGGCGCGAACGACTTGGCCACATCCAGACCGATGGCGTAGCCGAGCTTCTGCTTGGGGGAATTCAAGGTTGCGGTCTCCTTGGCGGCCGCCGGTGCGGCCGGTTGTTGCGACAGGGCGACACCGGAGGTGCCCATCGCCAGAATCAGAACCGACGCCGCTGCGCCGCGCATTCCCATCTTCATTCGCTGCATTCCTGGAAGTGTCTGGGCGCCGACGTCGGCGCGAAACGTTCATTGTCGCACGCACGCCGGAGATGTCGAGGCGTGCGTGCTTTTATTCAATGCACGGCCGGTGCGGCCAGTGCCTTGTCGATGGCCGCCTTCAGCTGCGGATCATCCGGGGTGACCTTGCTGGCGAACTGGGCGATGACCTTGCCATCGCGGCCGACCAGGTACTTGTGGAAGTTCCAGCCCGGGGCGACACCGGTGGCGGCGGTCAGGCGCTGGTACAGCGGCGTGGCCTCCGGACCGGTGACGTGCACCTTCTCGAACATCGGGAACTTGACGCCGTAGGTCAGCGTGCAGAAATCCTGGATCTGCTTCTCGTCACCGGGCTCCTGGCCCTTGAAATCATTCGACGGGAAGCCGAGCACGGCAAAGCCCCTGCTGGCGTATTGCTTGTGCAGCGCCTCCAGGCCTTCGTACTGCGGGGTGTAGCCGCACTTGCTGGCGGTGTTGACCACCAGCAGCACCTGGCCGTGGTAGCGCTTTTCCAGGTTGACCTGCTGCTTGCCGGCCAGTGGGCGGTAGCTCACATCGAGCAGGTCGGCGGCCAGGGCGGTGGCCGAGCCGGCCACGCCGAAGGCCAGGACGGTCAACAGGGACAGGCCGCGAAGGCGGCGCGGGAAAGCAGTCGGCAGAGGCATCAGGGTCGTTCCGCAGTAGCTGTTTCAGGGCTCCGGCCAGCTCGGGCCGGGAATCGGCCGAACTATAGCACCGGGGCCCGGAGCGCCTGCCGTTGCAGGGCGGGCGGCACTTTGCGCGGCGTGGCGGCTGCGGCCCGAATGCCCGGTCACCGCACCGGAGATGACATGGCATCGATGTTGCTGAATGGAAGCAGGCGGGATCGTACTGGCTGTTTGAGGCCTGCTTTCCATTCAAATCAATCACTTGAGGTGATAGTTCGGAACTGTGACCACCCCTGCCATCAGTTGGGTCGAAGCAGGGCTTGCACGACAGCGTGCCGGTGTTATAGTTGCATACAACACCAGTCACCTGAGACAGGGGGAAACCATGAACATCCGGATGCGACACCGCCATACCGCCCCAGCGGTCACGGCCGTCTCGACGTTGTTGGCCCTGCTCTGGCTGGCCCTGCCGGCGCCACCGGCGCCCTCCTCCCCCGACACCCCGCAGGACGCCGCACCCTTCACGGCCGGGAACGCCGAACCCTCTCCCCCTCCCCCGCGTCGGCTGCACAGCTCCCTGTCCATGCCGTACTTCTCGTTCGCACAGCCGCTGACCCCACGGAGCTGAATATGAGCGACATCCAGTGGAGCGACGGCGCTCCCATCTACCGCCAGCTGAAGGAGCGCGTGATCGCCATGATGCTCGACGGAATTCTCAAGCCGGGCGACGCCCTGCCTTCGGTGCGCCAGGTGGCCGCCGACTACCAGCTCAACCCCATCACCGTTTCGCGCGCCTACCAGGAACTGGCCGATGAAGGCCTGGTCGAAAAGCGCCGCGGGCTGGGCATGTTCATGACCGAGGCGGCCGCCACGCAGCTGCGCAGCAGCGAGCGCGAACGCTTCCTCAATGAAGAATGGCCAGCCGTCCTGGAGCGCATCCAGCGCCTGGGCCTGAGCCTCGACGAATTGCTGCCCCAGGGGAAGATCTGATGAGTACCGTAGCAAGCGACGCCGTCATTACCGCCAAGGGCCTGCGCAAGGCCTACAAGAACACCGTTGCCCTCGACAACGCCAGCTTCTCCATTCCGGCAGGCCGCATCGTCGGACTGATCGGGCCCAATGGCGCCGGCAAGACCACCGCACTGAAGGCCATCCTCGGCCTGACCTCGGTGGAAGGCGAGCTGTCCGTGCTGGGCCGCGACCCACGCGTGCACCGCGATGAACTGATGAAGGACATCTGCTTCATCGCCGACGTGGCCGTGCTGCCGCGCTGGCTGAGGGTGCGCGAGGCCATCGATTTCGTGGCTGGCGTGCACCCGCGCTTCGACCGCGCCCGCTGCGAACGCTTCCTGGCCAACACCAAGCTGCAGCCGAAGCAGCGCGTGCGCGAGCTGTCCAAGGGCATGATCGTGCAGCTGCACCTGGCACTGGTGATGGCCATCGACGCCCGCGTGCTGGTGCTGGACGAGCCGACCCTCGGCCTGGACATCCTGTACCGCAAGGAGTTCTACCAGCGCCTGCTGGAGGATTACTTCGACGAACAGAAGACGATCATCGTCACCACCCACCAGGTGGAAGAGATCGAGCACATCCTCAGCGACGTGATGTTCATCCGCGATGGCCGCGTGGTGCTCAGCGCGGAAATGGATGAGGTGGGCGAACGCTATACCGAACTTCTGGTGGGTGCCGACCAGCTGGAGACCGCCCGCGCACTGAAGCCGATCGACGAGCGCAGCCAGGCCTTCGGCAAGACCGTGCTGCTGTATGACGGCGTGCCGCGCAGCCAGCTTTCCACCCTGGGCGAGACCCGCAACGCGGGCCTGGCCGATCTGTTTGTCGCTGTCATGAAGGGGACCTACGCATGAATGCCGTCAACCATCCGGTCAGCCCCGCAGGCACCCTGCGCTGGCTGCTCAAGCGCGAATACTGGGAAAACCGCGGCGGCTTCTTCTACGCACCGCTGATCGCCGGCATCGTCTCGCTGCTGATGAGCGCGGTGGGCATCGGCCTGGGCCTGTTCGCCCTGCACCGCGCCGCCCGCGACGGCGGCCTGCACGTCGACGGCGAGAACGTGAACATCAACGGCCTGGACCTGGCCCTGCTGACCCAGAAGATCAGCGCCAAGGACATGGCCGACCTCGGCAACGGCCTGGACCTGACCCTGCTGCTGAGCTCCGCCTGGCCCTTCCTGGTGCTGGCCTTCGTGGTGTTCTTCTACTGCCTGGGCGCCCTGTACGACGACCGCCGCGACCGCAGCATCCTGTTCTGGAAGTCGCTGCCGCTGTCGGACACCCAGACCGTGCTGTCCAAGGTGATCAGCGCCCTCATCGTGGCACCGCTGGTGGCCACCCTGGCCGCCGTCGCCACCATGTTCGGCTTCCTGCTGATCATCAGCATCGTCGCGATCACTCACGGCGGCAGTGCGACCACCCTGATCTGGGGCCCGGCCAGCCCGCTGACCCTGAGCGCCGGCCTGCTCACCGCCATCCCGGTGTACGCGCTTTGGGCGCTGCCGACCGCCGGCTGGCTGCTGCTGTGCTCGGCCTGGGCCAAGAGCAAGCCGTTCCTGTGGGCCGTCATGCTGCCGCTGTTCGCCGGCATCATCGTCAGCACCACCAAGCTGATGCATGTGTTCGACATGACCACCGGCTGGTTCTGGCAGCACATCGTCGGCCGCCTGCTGCTGGGCACGGTGCCGGGCATGGACCTGGTCTACCGCCTCAGCGCGAGCGACCAGGCCAGGAACGTCGAGTCGCTGGCCGCGCTGATGAGCCCGGCCGAGCAGCTGAAGACCCTGGCCATGCCCGACCTGTGGATCGGTGCAGTGTTCGGCGTCGCTTTCATCGTCCTGGCCATTGTCCTGCGCAAGCGCGCCGGCGAAATCTGATCCCTTTCCGGAGAGACCACCATGCGTACCCTGCTCGCCTGTAGTGCCCTGTTGCTGCTGTTGCCGCTGTCGGTGCAGGCCGCCGACGCACCGAACTGCAAGTTCTCCGCACCGCGTTCGCTGAAGCTGGACGCGGCCGGTGCCAAGGCCGTGGTGTTCGAAGTCAACCAGCACGACCTGAAGGTGATCGCGAACGCCGGTGGCGGCCAGCTGGACGGCCGCGCCTGCGCCTCGGACAAGAGCTGGCTGGACCAGCTGGTGCTGGACCAGCGCCGCGAAGGCGACAAGCTGGTGGTCAGCCTGCGCCGCGACGGCCGCAGCGGCCTGAGCATGGGCAACAGCTATGCGTGGCTGGACATCCGCGGCAGCGTGCCGGACAACCTGCCGCTGCAGTTCCGCATCGGCTCCGGCGATGCCAGCATCGACAACGCGCAGTCGCTGAGCATGGACGTGGGGTCCGGTGATGGCATCGCCCGCGGCACCCGCGGCAGCGTGCACGCGGCGGTCGGCTCGGGTGACCTGGACATCGAGGGCGCCGCATCGCTCAACCTGCTCTCGCTGGGCTCGGGCGACGTCAAGGCCCGCACCATCGGCGGCGACGCCGTGGTCGGCACCGTCGGTTCGGGCGACCTGAAGATCAGCGACGTGCGCGGCAATGCCCGCCTGGAGACGGTCGGCTCGGGCGACATCGACTTCCGCCAGGTGAAGGGCAACGTCGAGATCGGGGTGGTCGGTTCCGGCGACGTGGACATCGACCAGACCGGTGGCAACGTGCACGTGCGCAGCCACGGCTCGGGCGACATCACCGTCAGCGGCGCCGGCGGCAACCTGACCGTCGACCACAGCGGCAGCGGCGAGGTCCGCCACCGCGACATCGGCGGCAGGGTCACCCTGCCGCGCGGCAAGTAAGCCATCCATCCATTGCCTTGAGGGGAACGCCATGAACCTGCTGCGCCTGATGCCTGCCGTCCTGCTGTGCCTGCCGCTGATCGCCTGTGGCGGCACCTCGTCCTCGTCGTCGTCCTCCGCCGATGCTTCCGCCACCGACACCACGCCGGGCAAGGCCGTGGCCGACGCCACCGGCGAGATCGGGAAGAGCGTCAAGGAAGCCACCGACAAGGCGCGCGAGGAGATCGCCAAGGGCAACATCAAGATCTCCTCCGACAAGCAGCCGCGCGCCGAGATCACCCCGGATGGCCGCTTCCTGATTGCCGGCAAGGAAGTGCAGACCACGCCGGCGCAGCGTCGCCAGCTGTTGGATTACCGCAGCCATATCGCCGGCATCGCCCAGGACGGCATGGAGATCGGCGTGGCCGGCGCCAAGCTCGGCGCCAACGCCGCCAGCGAAGCGATCAAGGGTGTTTTCAGTGGCGACACCGACGGCATCGAGAAGCGCATCAATGCCGAGGCCGAGAAGCTCGAGGCCCAGGCCAAGCAGCTGTGCAACCGCCTGCCGGCAATGCTGGCCAGCCAGCAGGCGCTGGCCCGCGACCTGCCGGCGTTCCAGCCCTACGCGAACATGGACCAGTCCGACATCGACGACTGCGACACCAACAAGGTCGTCAACCGCTGAGCCTGTGACATTTCGCCGCACCCGGCCGGCAACCTGACCCGTTGCCGGCCGCGCCGGGGCGCCCGGGCTTACAATGGCCGCCCCCGATGCACCCGATTGAACCGCCATGAAGAAGCTGTTGCTGCTGCTGGTCGCCCTGCTCTGCCTGGGCCTGGCCGGCTGCGACCAGGACTACCGCAACCACCGCGCCGAGCGCGGCAAGCCCAAGATTTCCGTCAGCGAAAGCATGGTGACCGTGCGTCGCCAGCCGGCGCCGAACATCATCATCCTGCCCGACGGCACGATGAAGGTCGACGAGATCCAGATCCCGCTCAACGATGGCCAGCGACAGATGCTGCAGACCCTGTTCGGCAAGCTGCAGGTACTGCGCCAGAACACCCTGGTGGCCGCCCCGGCCGACCCCGACATGCAGCCGGTGAAGATCCAGCCGCCGGAAGGCATGGAGGTGATTCCGCCGGACCTGGTGCAGACCATTCCGGAGTTCAAGGACTACACCGAGACCTTCGGCAACATCGTCGCCGACCGTCGCTGACACGAAAAACGCCGCCCCGAAGGGCGGCATTTTCGTTTGATGCGCAAATGCCGGCCGATCAGCCGCCGGCGCCTCCACCACCGGCCTGGATGCCACCGGCGGTCAGCGCGGCCGGATCCAGCAGGCGGCGCAGCTCGGCCTCGTCCAGGCCGCTGTCCTCCAGCGCCACATCCAGCACCGGGCGCTGTTCCTTGTAGGCCCGCTTGGCAATCGCCGCGGCCTTCTCATAGCCGATGATCGGGTTCAGCGCGGTCACCAGGATCGGGTTGCGGGCCAGGGCTTCGGCCACGCGGTCCTCGCGCACCTTCAGCCCGGCAATGGCGCTGTCGGCCAGCAGGGTGGACACGTTGGCCAGCAGGCCGATGCCATCGAGCAGGTTCACCGCGATCAGCGGCAGGGTCACGTTGAGCTGGAAATTGCCGGTCTGGCCGGCCACGGTGATCGCGGTGTGGTGGCCGATCACCTGCGCGCAGGCCATCACGGTCGCCTCGGGAATGACCGGATTGACCTTGCCCGGCATGATCGAGCTGCCCGGCTGCAGGGCCGGCAGTTCGATCTCGCCCAGCCCGGCCAGCGGACCGGCATTCATCCAGCGCAGGTCATTGGCGATCTTGATCAGGGCCACCGCCAGCGCGTTGAGCTGGCCGGACAGTTCCACGGCATCATCCTGCGATGCCAGGCCTTCGAACTTGTTGTCGGCGCTGTCGAACTTGAAGCCGGTATGCTGCTTGAGGGCCTTGGCCACCTGGGCGCCGAAGCGCGGGTCGGCATTGATGCCGGTGCCGATGGCGGTGCCACCCAGCGGCAGGCGGCGCATGCGCTTGAGGCTGTCCTCGATGCGCTCCTGCGCCGAAGCCAGCTGCGCCGACCACGCACCGAACTCCTGCTCGAAGGTCAGCGGCATCGCATCCATCAGGTGGGTGCGGCCGGTCTTGACCACCTTGCGCAGGCTGCGGCCCTTCTTGTCCAGGGTCCTGCGCAGGTGCGCCAGCGCCGGCAGCAGCTCCTCGTGCACGGCCAGCACCGCCGACACGCGCAGCGCGGTCGGGATCACGTCATTGGAGCTCTGCCCCTGGTTGACGTGGTCGTTGGGATGCACCGTGGTCCTGCCCGCCTTGCCGGCACGGTTGGCCAGGGTGGCGATGACCTCGTTGGCGTTCATGTTCGACGAGGTGCCCGAGCCGGTCTGGTAGACGTCGATCGGAAAATGCGCGTCCCAGTCACCGGCCGACACTTCGGCGGCGGCCAGCTGGATGGCCTTGGCGATGACCTTGGGCAGGTGGCCCAGCTCGGCGTTGACGCCGGCGGCGGCGCCCTTCACCAGGCCCAGGGCACGGATGAAGCCGCGCGGCATGCGCTGGCCCGACACCGGGAAATTCTCGACGGCGCGCTGGGTCTGCGCGCCCCACAGGGCGTCAGCGGGCACCTGCAGCTCGCCCATGCTGTCGTGTTCGATACGGAACTTGGCAGTTCCACCCTTGCTTGCAGCTTTGCTCATTGCATCGACTCCGCACTACTTCTGTTGGGGAAAGGGAAGCGGCGGCTGGCAGCGGGTCGCTTCCCGGGGCTGGCGGCTATGGCAACGATACTCCCTTGCCCGCAGCAGGGGACAACGCCAATGGACCGCTTCGTCCGATCGGTAGCGCCGGGCCATGCCCGGCGAGCGCGAAGCGCGGCAGCGCGGCAGCGCGCAGCGTCGTAGAATATGGCCCCCGCCGCTCGCCCCAGCCCTGCCGACATGTCCGATTACGCCCTGCTCGCCCTGTCCCCGCTCGATGGCCGTTATGCCGGCAAGGTCGATGCCCTGCGCCCGATCTTCTCCGAATACGGCCTGATCAAGGCCCGCATCACGGTCGAGGTCGAGTGGCTGCTGGCGCTGGGCGCCGAGCCGGGCATCGTCGAACTGGCCGCGTTCTCCGAGGCCGCCGCCGCCCGCCTGCGTGCCTTGGCCGCCAACCTCACCCCGGCCCAGGCCGCGCGCGTGAAAGAGATCGAGCGCACCACCAACCATGACGTCAAGGCGGTGGAGTACTTCATCAAGGAACAGCTGAAGGACGACGCCGAGCTGGCCCCGGCGCTGGAGTTCGTGCATTTCGCCTGCACCAGCGAGGACATCAACAACCTCAGCTACGGCCTGATGCTGGAACAGGCCCGCCGCGAAGTGCTGCTGCCGAGCCTGGACGGCATCGCCGCTACCCTGCGCACCCTGGCCCACGGCCAGGCCGCACAGCCGATGCTGTCGCGCACCCACGGCCAGACCGCCTCGCCGACCACCCTGGGCAAGGAGCTGGCCAACGTGGTCGCCCGCCTGGAGCGCCAGCGCCGGCAGATTGCCGCGGTCGAGCTGACCGGCAAGATCAATGGCGCGGTGGGCAACTACAACGCCCACGTCGCCAGCTACCCGGCCGTGGACTGGCCTGCCTTCGCCGAGCGCTTCGTGACCAGCCTGGGCCTGGTGTTCAACCCGTACACCACGCAGATCGAGCCGCACGACAACATCGCCGAGATCGGCGATGCCGCGCGCCGCGCCAACATCATCCTGATCGACCTGGCCCGCGACATCTGGGGCTACATCTCGCTGGGCTACTTCAAGCAGCGCCTGAAGGAAGGCGAAGTCGGTTCGTCGACGATGCCGCACAAGGTCAATCCGATCGATTTCGAGAATGCCGAGGGCAACTTCGGGATCGCCAACGCCCTGCTCGAGCACTTCAGCGCGAAGCTGCCGATCAGTCGCTGGCAGCGTGACCTGACCGATTCGACGGTGCTGCGCGCACTGGGCACCGCCTTCGGCCACGGCCAGGTGGCGCTGGATTCGCTGGCCAAGGGCCTGGGCAAGCTGGAAGTGAACCCGCAGCGCCTGGATGCCGATCTGGATGCGGCGTGGGAAGTGCTGGCCGAGGCCGTGCAGACGGTGATGCGCCGCCATGGCCTGCCCAACCCGTACGAGCAGCTGAAGGCGCTGACCCGTGGCCAGGGCATCACGGCGGAGTCGATGCGGGCGTTCGTGGAGACGCTGGCGCTGCCGGAAGATGCCAAGCAGTCTCTGCGTGAGATGACCCCGGGGCGCTACACGGGTCTGGCTGAGGCGCTGGCTCGCAAGATCTGAGGGTTTTCCTTGCGGCGGCGGCCGCGGGCGCTGCCTGCGGCAGGCTGAGAGCAACAGCAACGTCAACAGCGGCTCTGGATTGCTGCTAGCTGGGCGGGGCGGAATTTGAAAGAGGGACGCGGCTTCGCCGCGCCCCTCTTTGTTTTTTGGCGCTGTTGTAGAGCCGAGCCGATGCTCGGCTGCTGTTCGCATGGACAACGGCAAGCCGAGCGTGGGCTCGGCTCTACACGAGCAAGCGCAGCGCGCGACCCGCCGTTGCCTTTGATCTTCTTCTTCCATTCCGTGGCGGGCCGCGCAGGAAATTGTCAGGGGCCGGGCGGGTTGGGTTCGCGGGACCGTTGGCGCCATGGATGGCGCCATCGAGCCCCCCGGGCCGGGTGGACGGGGTGTGCCGCGCCCCCCCCCCCCCCCGCCCCCCGCCCC